>NZ_CAXLML010000170.1:0-17924 GCF_964187505.1 Candidatus Chordibacter forsetii | reverse complement strand
TAGACGACTATACCGAACGCCAAAATCAAGTGGCCGATGAGAGCTATGCGAAAGATTCGCCCCTCCTTTTGACTCATTCCAAACATTTAACTATTCCCAATACCCATGTTTATTCCCTTTTTCCGATCATTGACCCATCATTAAAAATTAGCGGGAGCGATAAGCAAAATCAATCATCAAGAACTTGATTGAAAAATTCGTTTATACTGGAACGATATTTTATTCCCCCGATTTCGGGTAAATCGTTATGACCAGCAGCTTCAAATTCGAGAAAGCGTTTGGGCTCGGGTAGGGCATCATATACGCGCTTTCCGTGACGGAAGGGTACAACCTCATCTTTTATCCCGTGTATCACCAAAGATGGGCAATGGATGGAGGGTGCCCGTTCGAGGTTGCGAAAACGGTCCCAGGGAAGAAAGGGGGTTTCTGTAACCGTTCGAAACGCGGTCATGAATGGAGTCTCAAGGATTATACCACCTACTTTTTGCTTTTCTGCGAGGTAGCAGCTTGGGCCAGTTCCAAGTGATCTTCCCCAGAGGACAATTTCATGAGGATTTATTTCTTTTTGTTCAGTTAAATGTTCGAAGACGGCATCAATGGCTTGATAACAACCAACTTCAGACGGTTTGCCCGGGCTGTGCCCATAACCTGGGTAATCATAAGTAATTACAGACCAACCTTCTGAAATCCAGGTTTTCAAAAACTCTTCAATCCTGCCGATGTCTTCCCCATTGCCGTGACTGTACAGCAGGGTGAGTCCTTTTGGCTTATCCGCATTCCAATGCTTGCATGCAATCTTTGAACCCTTCTCGGTTTCCAGAAAAAAGACTGTTTCATCCTTAACATAGCTTGGGTTCTTCGGTGCAGGAAAAAGGATACGATCGGCAAATACCCAAGCATAAAAGAGCAGAATCAAGTAAAGGGCCAAACCAATTATTGCCATCCTTCCCCAAGGGAAGTTAATGAAGTCATCGATGATGGAAGTGGAGGCCAAAGTGTAGATAGTTGTATGATCCATTCTTTTGTAGCCCTATTCCTTAATTCCTGCTAAGTGTTTGGGCGATGAAAATTTGTTGTATAGGAGCAGGGTATGTAGGTGGTCCAACCATGGCGATGATCGCTCATAAGTGTTCCGATACCGAAGTCACGGTGGTCGATTTGAACGCAGAGCGCATTGCCGCATGGAACTCGGGAGATTTACCCATCTATGAACCGGGCCTCGAAGAAATTGTAAGTCAGAATCGCGACAAGAATTTATTCTTCAGTACCGATGTGGATGAAAAAATACGGGCTGCTGATGTTATTTTTATCAGTGTGAATACTCCAACTAAGGATTATGGATCTGGTTCAGGACAGGCCGCAGATTTACGATTTGTTGAATCCTGTGCCCGTGGAATTGCCCGGGCAGGTGGGGGTAACAAAGTGGTGGTGGAAAAATCAACTGTGCCGGTAAGAACAGCCCAAATGGTTAAGGAGATTTTGGACTCCGCAAACAATGGACATTCTTATCAGGTTATTTCCAATCCCGAATTCCTTGCCGAAGGTACGGCAATGACAGATTTAGAAAATCCAGATCGTGTGCTCATCGGTGGGGAAACTTCTCCCGCTGGACAGGAAGCGGTTGAGAAAGTAGTAAGCATTTATGCCCAGTGGGTACCCAAGGAAAGAATTATCACCACCAATTTATGGTCATCCGAACTTTCTAAACTTACTGCCAATGCTTTTCTTGCTCAGCGAATTTCAAGCATCAATGCGATTTCTGCACTTTGCGAAGCTACCGAAGCCAATGTGGACGAGGTTGCTCGTGCCATTGGTACAGACAGTCGGATCGGGCCGAAATTCCTTAAGAGTTCGATCGGGTTTGGGGGGTCTTGTTTCCAAAAAGATATTTTGAATCTTTGCTACCTTTGCAGGCACTTCGACTTACCACAGGTTGCTGATTATTGGGAGCAGGTAATTCGAATGAACGAGTACCAAAAGGAACGTTTTGTCACCCGTTTGCTCGACTCGATGTTCAACACAGTGTCGGGTAAACGAATTTCTATTCTTGGCTATGCCTTTAAGAAAGACACCAATGATGCCCGGGAATCTCCAGCGATTGGAATATGTCGGCGTTTGCTTGAAGAAAAAGCAAATCTTGCGATTTACGATCCCAGGGTAACAAAGGAGAGTATTCTTTCCACTCTTGGATGGACGGAGGAAGAGGCTGTGGGCAGAATTGAGTTTTCCTCTACCGCCGTTGAGGCATGCAAGGAATCTCATGCGATTGCTCTGCTCACGGAGTGGGATGAATTTAAGGACTTAGACTACTCAGCCATCCATGCAGCCATGCATCAACCTGCTATTTTGTTTGATGGTCGAAACCTCCTCGATCTTGAGGCTTTGAGAAAAATCGGCTTTCGGGCGCAGGGAATTGGCAGGGCATAGGCCCGCCAATTTAAATTGGTTTAAACCGAAGGTTGTCGGTTTGGCCGACCACTCCGCTTGCTTGCCTCGTCGAGTACACCGTTGAGAAATTTCCGGGAATTGTCGGAGCAGAAATCTTTACTTATTTCCAATGCCTCATCGATAACAACAACAGGTGGAACATCCAAGCGGTATAAAATTTCATAAATTCCCAGGCGCAGAATCGCGAGATCGGTCTTGGCAATTCGGGAAAATTCCCAGTTGGCGACCAATTCGTTAATCAATGAATCGATCGACTCTAATTTATCGAGAATTCCATCAACTAATTCGATAGCATATCCAAAATATCCCTCGTTTTTTTCCAGCTTGTTGAGAAATTCGTGCAATTCCTCAATCAAATCTTCCGGCGGATTAATTTCCCACTGGTATAAAAAACGAAAGGCAGCCGTACGGTTTTGGCGTCTCGGGCTCCATTCTGGATTAATTATTAGGTCTAAGTCCATTTTTGTCTAAGTCTTGCCATTTCCAAAGCGGCGTGTGCAAATTCGCGACCGCGGTCGAGCGTACCGGTAATGCGCTCCTCGGCGGAGTTTAAGTCATCTGTTACCACAATTCCATTGATGATAGGTAAGCGGTGTTGGACCACAAGGGATTGAATGGCATTTCCAGCCGATTCAGCGACTAAGTGGTGGTGCGAAGTCGCTCCTTTGATGACCACACCCAATCCAATGAGGCAGGAAAATCGACCGCTATCTGCAAGCAGGGAAAGTCCGGCGGGAACTTCATGTGAACCTGGAACCCGTTCGATGACAAGCTCGGAGGGTTTTCCCTGTTCCTGTAAAATTTCGAGCACTCGATCAAGCAGGCTCTGAGTTAAAGACTCGTTAAAGCGGGCACAAACAATTCCAAAAGCAAATGGAGATGGGTCGATCTGTGGAGGGCTTGGATAATCTGTACTCATAGAATTTTAGGAGAGTAGGGTGCGTTCGACAATTTCCAACCCATACCCTTCGAGACCAACGACGCGGCGACGATCCCGGGTGAGTAGGCGTAATTTCTTAATGCCAAGTGCAGACAGGACTTGGGCACCAATTCCATAATCCCGAAAGTCCATCTTTCCGGGAGTAAGTTCAGAACCGATCATTTCCTCAGCCTCCTTGCGGCGAGGTTCCAAATAGATAAGGGCACCTGACTTATTCTTGGCAATCGCTTCCATGGCTTCAGCAATTCCGCTGCTCGGACGTCCCTTAGTTGAAAGGCCAAGTGCGTCGGTAAGTACATTGGCCGATTGTACGCGGACCAAAGTGGTTGAGCGCTTGGAAATTTTTCCAAGGGTCAGGGCATAATGGATTCGACGATCCAGTACGCTGGAAAAGACATGCAAAGTAAAGGTTCCATATTTTGTGGGAAATTCTGATTCACTTACCTTGTTGATCAATCGTTCGCGCTGGTGACGGTATTCGATTAAGGAAGCGATGGAAATCAGCTTCATTCCCCATTTTTTCTTGAGTTTTAGAAGGTCAGGAAGACGAGCCATGGTACCGTCCTCCTTGAGGATCTCACAAATTACACCACTGGGATGTAATCCAGAAAGAGAGGCGAGATCCACGGCGGCTTCGGTATGGCCAGCCCGTTCCAAAACTCCACCGGAGCGAGCACGCAAGGGAAAGACATGACCGGGTTGGACCAATTCTTCGGGATTGCCTGTTGGATTGGCAAGGATCTGAATCGTGGTAGCACGATCGAAAGCACTAATCCCCGTGGTAATGCCTTCGGCAGCATCGACAGATACAGTAAAGTCGGTACGCTGGGCTTCGCGGTTGTGAGGAACCATGCTGGTTACCCCAAGTCTTTTTAATTGATTACTTAACAGGGGTACACAGATCAATCCGCGGGCATGTGCGATCATATGGTTGATCGCTTCCGGAGTTACTTTTGATGCGGCCATGACCAAATCGCCCTCGTTTTCGCGATCTTCGTCGTCCGTGACTATGACCATGCGTCCACTAGCGATATCGGCGATCGCATCTTCTACGGGGTCAAACGCGGTTTTTTTTGAGGCAGGCATATTAAAAGAACTAAAGATTAAAGCAGTAAACTCTAGAATAACCTTGAGTTTTGCTCAATTCAATTCGGTCCTGCGCAGATTAAATTATAATGATTTAGGGCTTTCCAGTAATGCAAGAAACGCGGGTTCGTCGATCACATGAACCCCGAGTTTTTTCGCCTTATCAAGTTTGGACCCTGCTCCTGGCCCAGCTACCAGGCAGGAGGTTCGTTTGCTCACGCTGGAGGTGGACTTTCCACCGAGGGATTCGATGCGGGAACCGGCTTCTTCCCTGGTCATCGATGTGAGTGAGCCAGTTAGAACAAAAGATTTTCCTGTCCATGGAGTACCGGTTGATTCATCAATCTCGAGTTCTGGAGATAATCCGTATTGAGCAAATTTTTCGAGCATGGATTGATTTTCAGAATTCTTAAAGAATTCAACCACACTTTGAGCCATAATTTCCCCAATCCCGTCAATAGCGACCAAATCGATAAGTTCTGCTTTAGCTAAGTTTGGCAGTGAGCGGAAGTTTCGGGCGAGATCTTTGGCGGCGGCGGATCCGACATGCTTAATACCTAGGGCACATATTAATCTCCAAAGTTCCTGCTGTTTACTTTTTTGGATCGCTTGAACCAAGTTTTCTGCAGACTTTTCTGCAAAGCCATCGAGTTGTAAAAATTGTTCTTTGCTTAGACTAAACAGGTCAGATGTTTGACGCACCATTTTACGGTCGACCAGTTGGTCCACCACCGCCTCGCCAAGATGATCGATATCCATACATCCCCGGGAAGCAAAGTAACGCACTCTTCCTTTTACTTGTTCGCTACAGAGCGGGTTGGGGCATTTCCAGGCTGCTTCTCCATCCACTCGTTCGAGTTTGGTTTTACAAACCGGACAAATTGTGGGGAAGGTAAAAGGGGAACTGTTGGCGGGCCTTTTGGCCAAAACCACCTCGACGACCTGAGGAATAATTTCTCCGGCTTTTTCGACAATAACATGATCTCCGACCCGTATATCCTTACGGGAGATTTCGTCCGCATTGTGCAGGCTGGCCCGCGAAACCTGAGTGCCAGCTAATTGAACAGGGGAAAGGTGGGCGACTGGGGTAATCGCTCCAGTTCGACCAACCTGTAAATGAATGGCTTCAAGGATGGTTTCCTGCCGTTCGGTCTCGAACTTGTAGGCAATCGCCCAGCGGGGTGATTTGGAGGTATGACCTGCCTCTGCCTGAAGGGCAAAGGAGTTTAGCTTAATGACCGCTCCGTCGGTGGGATAACCGTAGCTATGCCTTAATTGATCAAGTTCCTGAATGGATTTCCAGGCGTCATCTGCATGGTCAACTTGGCGAAAATATTCCACTGCGGGTACACCCCAATGGGAGAGGGCCTGATGAAATTCAGAAAGATTGGAAAAATGGTTTTCCGGAGTGCATGCTCCCAGGCCATAAAGAACAATTTCCAGTTTTCGTTTTCTTGCTTCCTTGGGATCGAGCAATTTGATGGTTCCAGCAGCCAAATTTCGTGGGTTGGCGTAAAGCGAAAGTTCGTTCTTTTCCCTCTCACTGTTGATTCGTTCGAACTCTTGATGACTCATATAAATTTCTCCGCGAATTTCAATGAGTTCTGGCAGGCTTGATCCACTTAGTTGATGGGGTAAATGTTCAAGGTGTTCGAGGTTTTGGGTGACTACATCTCCCTCCACACCATTTCCACGGGTGGTGGCAGTGACTAGTTTTCCATTCTTATAAGTCAGAGAGATCGCGACTCCATCAATCTTGGGTTCGACCACATAGGAAAGTTTTTCGGTTTCAAAAATTCGTCTTAATCGTTGATCGAATTCAATGAATTCTTCCTCATCATAAGTATTATCCAAGCTGAGCATCGGTTTGAGGTGGCGATGCGAAGAAAAGGATTCCAGGCGATCGTCCCCAACGACGGGAGGTTGAGCATTGTTCGAATGCTCAGAGCTTTTAGAAAATAACCCCAGAGGATCGATCTCTGCCTCTAATTCTTCGAGTTCCCGTTTTTTCTGATCGTAGAGTTGGTCAGAAATACCTGGTTGAGCTAATCGGTAGTAAAGTTCGTCGTGCCGTTTGAGTTCGGCCTGTAACTCCTCAAGCCGTTGAGTTTTTAATTTATCCGTCTTGGAAGCACTCATTTTTGAACCATGGAGGAACACGCCCGTTCCATACGATCCAGTGCTTGACCGAGCAAATTTTTAGAGCATCCAAGGTTTAGCCGCAAAAAGCCGGGAGATCCAAAGTCGGAACCATCCGAAAGGCCAACCCCATGTTCTTCGAAAAAACGATGCGGATTCTCAGCCTTTAGTTCCCGGGCATCTATCCAAAGTAAATAAGTAGCTTCGGGAGAGTAGGGCGTCAGTCCGGTCATTTTGTGCAAGCGTTCGAGGGCGAAATCTCGGTTTTTACGCAAATATTTAAGTAGTGCCTGACGCCATTCTTCTCCTTGCCGATAAGCAATTTCAGCCAAACGAAAACCCATGGCTGGAGGGTCAGGCACGATACCGGCCATGGCCTTCTTGAAGCGTAAACGAATGTCGGGGTTAGAAATTATCGCAAAAGAACAACCGAAACCGGGAAGGTTGTAAGTTTTACTGGGAGCCATCAGGGTGATGGTACTTTCGGCGATTTTTGGGTTCAGGTTGGCCAACGGAAGATGTTTGAGGTTTGGCTCGAGCAGAAGATCACAATGGATTTCGTCGGAGCAAACAAGTAATTCTCTTTCTTCTGCCCAGCGGGAAAACCGTTCGAGTTCTTCATTGGTAAAAGCGGTACCTACTGGATTGTGAGGATGGCAGAGAAGAAAAAGGTCGCCGGGTTGGGTCGGTGTCTTTTCCAGGAGCTCGAAATCCATGGAGAAACGATTACCCTGAAGTCTCAGGGGGAGTTGAGTGCAGGTTAAATCAAAGTTTCCCGGTGCCGATAAAAAGGGTGGGTAGACAGGTACATGGGTGAGCACCTGGCTGGCATTGTCTTGTTGCATACGGCAACAAACATTAAGGGCACAGACCATGCCGGGTAGCCAAACGATCCAGTTGGGATCAATTTTCCAGTCATATAAACGACTGGTGTATTCAAGAACGGCGTCGGTAAGCTCAGGATGGCACTTGGCATAACCGTAATTGCCAAATTCGGCCTCTTTGCGAGCTGTATCAACCACTGCAGGTGGTGCTCGAAAGTCCATATCGGCAACCCATAGTGGGAGGATATCTCTACCTGAATATTTTCCCCACTTTAAACTTGGTCTGTCCTTTCGGTCGGGACAGTCATCAAACCATGAATAAACACTCAATCGTCCCTCCCGCCTATTTAAATATATCGTTTATTGCCAAGAGTAGAGATACTTCAGAGTGAAGTAATGAAGTTCTGCCTCGAAAGCTCGTTGGTACTCCAAACTCACCCCGTGTATGGCATCAAACCACCAAGTTATGCCCGTATCTACGGTGAATTCATTTTCTCCAAATTCCGACCATAAACCTAAAAACCGGCCACCCAAATGAAGAGATAAGGAATTAGTAAATTGTAATTCGGTACCCAAGAGCAGGCTCCAGGTAAATCCATCGTCTCCTAACTTGATCGGTCTTTCATCATCAATAAAGCCTACACCTGCACCCAGATAGGGACGAAGTCGTAATGACCTCCCGCCAACCCCTTGGAAATGAGCAAGGTAATCCGCCCCTAAGTTCCAGGAGGATGCATCTTGGCCACCAAAATTCATAGTTCCGTAATCAAGATAAATACTGAGGTCTGAATTTGCATCATTGGGAGAACTGGCAGTGATACGTAGAAAATCTCCCTCCCTGTTGTCGGTTCCTCCGCTTCCATCGGCCATACTATATCCAAATCCGAGGAAATATTCCCCCAATCGTGCTTTTGCCGAAAGTGAGGTGGTTATGGTAATACAAAGAAGTGCAAGGTAGAGGGTTGATTTCATAGACCCTCTATCAAACCACCCCCCCACAGCCCGTCAATCGACAACTCTGTAATATCCAAATAATTTACAAGCCGTTTTCCTTGGCTCTTTGATGGGTAAATAGACGTAGGAAGAGCAGGGTGGATAGAGTAACCAAAGCAACAGACAACCAGGCCACGCCTTGGTAGCCCATCATGCTAAGCATCCAATAACCAAGAAAAGGAGCAAGTGCCCCGCGAAGTCCAGTTAGGGCAACATGGGCACCCATGTACCTGGCCTCCATCCCTTCAGGTGCAAGTTTAGTTACCCACAAACTCCATGCAATTTTAGATCCCCCAACTCCTACTCCCGCAAGCATGGCACCCAGAGATACCCCGAGTAATCCATCAGCATGAAAATAAACCAGGGTGGCTGCGATAAGGATAAGGTTAAGAGAGATGCGAAAAAACAAGAAACGAATACGGTCAAAAAGTTCTCCCCAAAGTCGTGAACTTATAATTCGGGCAACAGAAAAGATTACCACCGTGACCAGGGCTATTTGTTCGTTACTCAAATCTAGCCCGCCAGAACCGCTCAGGTATTCCACCCGCAGGGGTAGAGTCATGATAATTCCCAGTCCCATAACCATCCACGCCAGTAACATGCTGGCAAATAGCCGATCTTCTTTAAGCAATTTTAAACTGTCCAATAATCCCGGGTTTCGGTTCCCCTTAGTAATGGGTTGTGAAGGAATTAAAAAGAGTGCAACAGCAGATCCCAAAGAAACCAAAGCCATGGCCCGAAAAATCCATCCGGGGTCAGCAGATTGAGTATCAAGGTAGGTTCCCCCTACGTAGGATAGTACCATACCAATGGCAGCAGAAAGAATGAAGTTCCATGCTAACTTTTTTCCGCGTTCATTTGATCCATAGTTCCTGGAATATACTTGAATCATAAAGCCCGGGAGTTGTGAAAAACAGACTTGGGCCAGAAATAAAGAGATAGCCAGAGCCCAGGGGTCTTTGAGTTGAGCGGCAAAAAATAAGCAGGCTGAAGAAATTAGCATCAGCAAAGCACAGAAGCTACTGGTGGATAAAGCAGTCCAAGCCGCCAATCTTTGCATGTATGGAACAAGTAATAATCCGGCGGATACTCCAGAGGCGAGGATCGCTTTAATGGTATCGGATGCATCAAGAAAACGAATGGCAATGAGGATGGCAAAGGTTCCGAAACCCACCTCCAATATTCCACTCATCGAACTGTTAACTAGGTCGAGATGAAAGGTTCGCCGGGCAATGGATTGATGACTTGGAGGAGGGGACATAAGTTTTGTTCCGATTAAGTCATGCATGAATGAAAAAGGTTGGAATATCGAACGAATAAGCCTTGTTCTCGAGAAAATCCTTATATTAGGTAGGTCATTCTTTTAACTGAATCTGCTTTTATGAATAATCAATTGAGGAAACGAAACTTTTTACTTCTACCTTATTTTACTCTCCTTTTGACCTTGGGTGTATCGGCTCTGGTAGCTAAGCCTGCCTTTGAATGGACCACCGATCACATGCAGGTAGGAGTGCGTTGGCAGCCATCTGTTTCGAGGCCGCTCAATAATATATATGAAATAACCCGCCCGGTACTTGGAGAGCACAGCAGTTATGCTATGTTTTGGGTAGCATGGCCACAGGTGGAACCAAGCGAGAAGCATTGCGATTATCAAAATAATCCATCGGGTGGTTTGAAAATGTTCGATCAGGTGGTCGATATGGCAAACGAGAAGGGATTGTTTGTTGAATTTGTTTTCTTTGGTACACCCGGCTGGGCATCAGAAATTGCCCCTAATGGGGGGCGCAGGCCAAAGCCCGATCATTTTAATGCTTTTCTTTCGAGGTTGGCCGAACATTTTAAGGGACGCGTACATTCCTGGCAGCTCGGGCATGAGACCAACCTAAAGAGCATCCTCCCAGGTGCAGATGTTGAATTTTTACATAACGAGATCTTTATCAAGGGAGCAAAGGCGATTCGTGGAGTCTACAACCAAGAGCCTGCTATTCCCGTATTAATTTCCACATCAGGAACTTCTCCTTGTCAGGGTTGTCCGGTCATCGATGGATTAAAGGGGTTGGGTGGACAGGCGGTGGATGATTATTTTGAGCAGAAAATTCGCAACCATGCCCTGCTCGATCTCGTAGATTCTTTAAATATAAATGTTTCCGACCATCACGATGGCTATGGGATGATGGATGGTAGCTATATTACTTCGACTTGGGGAAATTATGATTTGGTTCGTCAAAAATTAGACCGTGAGGGCTACTGGTGGAAACCAATCGTTTCCGCCGAGGCTTGGGTGAATTGGAACGACGGTAAACTTGGGTCGATGATACTGAGTGCTGATGTGAACGGAGATGGTCGAAAAGATGAGGTCGATAGTTTTTACAAGACCCTTACCTTGATGGGGAAATCTATGGAGCGGGGAATGAATGTGATGAATTTTTTATGGACTGATAATGAAAGCCCATGGGCTATGGGGCTTACCAAGAGGCGCGATTACAATGGCCGGGTGGGAGAATTAAGACCCGACTTAGTCATTCCTGCTTCCGATGGTGGCCCAGCAATCATTACACAGAAAGTTTCTCTGCGTGGTGCAGATCAGGATTTTAGGGTTTCAGATGGGCAGGGAAAAAATTTCACCATCAAAGATTATCAAAATCCCCCTGATCCCAATCACTTACAGTTTTATATTTGGAAGTGGTTTTCTCAGGCAGGTGGAGGAAGAGATGAGGTTGTTCGACATGCCATGGCAGGGGAGATTGGAAATGATTTATCGGTTTCTGGACCGGGTTATACAGGGAATGAACGCTACCGGGTTTCAACCTGGAATCGGACGAAGAAAACATTTACCAATTTGATTTATTCTAGTGGTGGTTCGGGAATTGCTGATGCCAAGGTTTCCATCCCCGCAAAAATCCAGGAAGGTAAACGGTTTAATCATTCAAAGTCACGACGGGATTTTCGGGAGGAAGGATTTACAAATGGTTCTTATTATAAGGTCGATGTAACCACTAAAAACATAAATCCGAATACGGGGAAGGATGAGGATGTTGAGCTGTTTGAACTTGGTCCATATCAGGTGCAAAATGGTGTTTTGAAGGTAAGTATTCCTCGGATGAATAAGTTTACTAGGGTGGACTTTTTGCCATCCAAAATAGGAAAAGGAAAGAGATGATTGAGATGAAAAGATTAGTTGGTTTGGTTTGTTTTATTGGAGCCGGTCTGTGGTTGCATGGTGAGGATAAACGCCCGGCCAAGCCAAATGTTTTATTAATGCTGGTGGATGATTTGGGTTGGCAGGATGTAGTTTGCTATGACCTCGACGAACCTTGTCCTTATGAGACACCCAATATTGACGGCTTGGCCAAGCGTGGCGTGCTTTTTAAAAATGGATATTCTCCATCTCCGGTATGTAGCCCGAGCAGGTGTGCTATAATCAGTGGGAAGCATCCCGCACGAACTATGAGTACCACAGTTGCATCCGGGAAACCTCCGTCTGTTTTCCACCACCAAAATTCATTTGTCTCACCCTGGTGTCGTGGAGGTATGGATACAGAGGAAACTACTATTGCCGAGGCGTTGAAATCAAATGGATACCGGACAGGTCATGTGGGCAAATGGCACATTGCGGTAAATCATTATGCTTTTCCTCAACCCAAAGATGAAGGATTTGATTTTACCAGTCATTATCCAGGAAACTCTCAGGCAAGAGGCGTACAAAATGGTATGCCTAATCGATTGGTTGGATTCGCCACGAATCAAGATAAAGACGCTTACCGTTTGGATGAGAATGGATACCCAACTGATCATGTTACCGAGGAAGCCTTAAGATTCCTTTCTGAAAACAAATCAGATCCGATGTTTCTTTATTACGCCAGTTGGCTGGTCCATACGCCTATCCAAACGAGAAGTGAGCAGCTTTTGAGGAAATACTGTGAAAAGTTGGGAGTTGAGTATCCGAAAGATCCAAAGGGTTGGACGTTGGAGGGGCAGAGAAATCCCTACTATTGTGCAATGGTTGAAACTCTTGACTATTACATCGGACGGTTAGTCGGATACCTCGAAGACACAGATGATCCCAGGTGGCCCGGGCATAAGCTGATCGAAAATACCTACCTTATTTTTAGTTCAGATAATGGAGGCATGGAGGGTTACAGTAATATCGTATTTACAGATAATTTCCCTCTCGATAAAGGGAAGATTCATATTCGTGAAGGTGGCATTCGGGTGCCTTTCATTATTTCAGGCCCTCAGGTGAAAAAAGATATTACAAGCGAAGTTGTAGTTAGTGGACTGGACTTTTACCCCACGATTCTTGATTGGACGAACACGCCAAATTCAGCCAATCAGAAATTGGATGGAAGCAATTTAACTACCCTTTTAAAAGTTGATCCGAATGATCGGGGAAATGTGATTGATTCCCGTACTGAGCAACCCAGAGAATCGATATTCTGGCATTTCCCCAATGGATATTGTCAACAGTCTGCCCATTTGAAAAATGGATATAAATTGATTTACAATCATGTCTATGAGCGTCCACGCCTGGAGCTTTATCAGTTGTATGACTCCAAGGGCAAGCGGGTGGATTGGGAAGAGGAAATTGATCTTAGCCAGAAGCTTCCCGAACTTGCTAAATCGATGAATGCAGAATTACTTGAATTTCTTGAGGGAATGGATGCGGGGATGACCTATTATAATCCTACCTGTACGAGGGTGAAAATACCTGGGGCTAATCAACTTCTCTCTGTGGTTGATGAACAGAGGACCAATCGTCGGGTGCGTTTACGCTTTAAGGAAAATGGGGCCAAAGTTACCCGTGCTCAAGTAATCTACACGATCAACGGACATAGCAGTGATAGCGAATGGTTCCCCTTAGAGGCTCAGGTAATTCCGGCTAAGGGTAAACAACCTGCCAAAGTGGAAGCAACTCTACCTCCGAAGGTTACTCATTATGTCTTCAACCTGATTGACGAGAACAATTTTCTTATTTCCTATCCGCAAATGAAAAAGGGAGACGATCAGAAGACTGCCCTTGAGGTGGTTCGTTAAAACCTAATCTCGGGAAATACTTGTCCTTCTTGAAATTTTAAGAGCAGAATTTAGATTCGAATGCTTTTTCAGCAGCTTCGCTGCCGATTAAGATAATCTCTCCATTTTTACAAAACTCGTCCTTGGGTGAGGGAGTGATAATCGTTCCAGCATCTCCTTTAATTGCTACGATACTGCAACCCGTTTTATCCCGGATTTTTGAATCCCTAACGGACACACCAGCGAGCGACTTCGGGGTCTTTTGGCTGAATACATCCAGCCCCTCGGTAATCATAAGGATTTCTGCACGGTTTAGTAAGTTAAAGATGGTGTTTGCACCCATCCAATCTTGAGACATGACAAAATCTGCTCCAGCACGGTGGAGTGGTTCGACATTTCGATGAAGGAATGCTCGGCTGACAATTTGAATATCAGGACGTAATTTTCGGCAATAAATGGTTAGGTACATATTGCTCTCATCATTATGACTCGTGATGACAACGGCAGGAGCCTTGTTTATGCCAGCCCGTTCGAGGACGGCTTTTTCAGAGGCATCTCCGAGGATTGAATTGTCCACCATGCCGGCTTTTTTCTCGTCAGTTTCAATCACTCGGTAGGGCACATTCATCTCGTGCAGAGTCTTGGCTGTTTCCCTTCCCACCCGTCCGGCTCCAATGATAATGACAGGGGCGGAGTTTGAGGAAAAGTTTTTAAAGTCATGGTCATACTTGTCAAAACTGGTCTGGGTACCAGCAAGCAGAAGGACGGTGTGGTTATTAAGCATGGTGGTCGCTTCCGGGGTTTCAAAATTCCCACGCTCCCAAATACCCACCACATTAACTCCATATTCTTCACGAAGAGTGGTTTCCTGTAGTTGTTTTCCAACCAGGGGAGTTCCATGGACAGTTGCTTCTGCGATCAAGACCTCTCCAAAAGAACCAATGACATGGGTGTTATTATCGGTACAAGAGATTCTGCGGGCAAGAAAACTACCCATCTGTTTGGCAAAGCGAATAACATGATTAGCTCCTGCCAATTCGATAATATCTTCCGAACTTGGATTATTACAGGTGCCAACGATGGGAAGTTTAGGGTCAACATCCCGGGCCCGGAAGGCCACATTGACATTGCGGATATCGTCGTCTGTAGCCACGACCATGGCAGCATTCTTAATCCCCGCAGCCTCAAAAGTTTCCCGGTCTTCGATCGATCCAAACATAACTGGTATGCCCATGTCATGATATTTTTGGGCATCCTTCAATTTATCGATTACCAAAACAAAGGGATACCCAAACTGGCTTAGCTTTTCCATCAAAGCATGGCTAATGGAATCATAATGGGTGAGAATGACATGTTTTTGCTCTCCACATTCGTAACGCTTGGGCACACGGGCTCCCGACTGGTACTCCACAAAGGGTTTGTAAAGAAACTCCATGAAAGCAAAAGGGAGAACAATAAAGAGGTAGAACACACCGGTAAACATCACTGCCATCGAGAATAAGCGCCCAGTATTGCCCGAGAAGGTAATATCCCCGTAGCCCAAGGTGGACATGGTTGTCAGTACCCAGTAGAGGGACTCAACCCATCCAATATAGGCATCGTTGCGCTCGTCGCCCATGATCGAACGATAGAGGTTCATGTAAAGAACCACAAAGACCGCTAATATTACAAAGAGTTTTAAGAGGCGGGTAACATTTTTGCGCCGATTGCGTTCCCTAAATATAGAGGGCATGAAGTGGATGGAAGCTTTCACAACTGTTTCTATAGTTTAGATGGAATATCCTTGGGGTGCGAGAATGTTTTGCGCCCAACCGCTTGGATGTACGAATAAGTTGCTTTCGGGTTGAAGACATGCTCCAGATCGAAGATTGCTTGTGAAGTGACTAAAATTTCCAATTTCGTATGGTTTCTCTTTTTTTGCTTCTCTTCGTTTGCTGAGGAACGGTGGACGCAATTTTTGGCTCCCAAACCATTATCAAAGAGTGCGGTGGTAGAAGATTGGCCACGCTTTAATGGTCTGGCAGATAATGCCAAGTCTTTGGAGTCACCTCTTTTGCAAAAATGGCCAGCAGAGGGACCCTCCTTAGTCTGGTCATTGGAAAAAGGAGACGGTTATGCATCACCTGCAATTATGGGTGATATTTTGGTCCTTTTTCACCGGATGAATGGTCAGGAGGTTGCTGAGGGTAGAGATGCGATAAGTGGTGCCCCGCTTTGGGAATATTCCTACCCAGTCGACTATCGGGATCGTTATGGATATTCCGCTGGTCCACGGGCAAGTCCGGTAATTTTTCAAAACCGGGTTTATTTACACGGAGTTACCGCCTGGCTCACCTGCCTGAATTTAAAAACAGGCGAATTAATTTGGAAGCGAGATCTGACAAAGGAATATAAAGTTCCGCAGTATTTTTTTGGCAAAGGATCAAATCCAATTGTTTGCGGAGATGTTCTTGTTCTCAACCTTGGTGGTGGAGGCAGGCAATGTATGGTCGGGTTTGATCGTAAAAGCGGAAAGACTTTATGGATTTTGAAAGACGACTGGGGGGCGAGTTATTCTTCCCCAGTTCTCGCCACAATTCATGGTAGGTTAGTCGGACTTGCGATGACGGGTGGCGAAAGCCGGCCAGCAACTGGTGGACTTTTGATCTTTGATCCAAAAACGGGCGAAAAATTAATACGCTTCCCCTGGAGGTCAAAAAAATACGAGTCGGCCACTGCTTGTCCCCCGGTCTTCCTTGGAGATCAATATGTTTTTCTGTCGGAGTGTTATGAAAAAGGTTCCGTACTTTTGCGCATCAACGAGGATTTTTCTTATGAAGTAGTCTGGGAAAATTCTGATATTGGGATTCATTGGATGACCCCAGTAGAAAATGAGAGTTATTTATATGGTGTTTCGGGTAGGCACCAACAAGGAGCGGAAGCTTTTTGTTTGAATTGGAAAACCGGTGAGGTGTTATGGAAAGAATTCATTGCTTGGCAGGAAACGATTCAGGGTCGTGAACTTAAGCTCCAACTTTTTAGGGCAAGTTGGTTACTTTTAGAGGATCGTTTTTTGAGTCTTTCCGAATTTGGATCTTTGCTGAGAATTAAATTTTCGCCAAGCGGTTGGAAGATTGAAGAACGGACACAGCTTTTTTTCGCCCCAGAGGCATGGACCCTGCCAACCCTTAGTCGAGGACTTCTCTACATCATGCAGAACGATACCGATCGCATGAGCGGGCGGTCGAAGCGTTTACTCTGTTACGATTTTCGCGGAGAATGAAAGAAGTTTTATCCAGCCCGGTCCTGGTTGAAGTTCTTCCACTTGGAGGTTTTGATCACGCGCTTACTTACGGTGCCAAAAAATCCCTGTACGAGTGTTTGGAGGTTGGTTCATTGGTTCGGATTCCTTTGGGTGCCCGAAGATTGATCGGAGTGGTTTCATCGTTAAGTCCCGAGCATTCTCCTCCGTTGGAAAAATTACGCTTCGTTTCTGCTCTGGTACAACCAGAACCGGTTCTTAGTACGGAACTTGTTAACTTGGCTAAGTGGATATCCTCTTACTATGCATGCTCTTTGGAAAATACTTTGGGAGCAATGATTCCAGCCTCTGTACGGGACGGAATGGAGGCGAGAACTCGTAGGATGATCGAAGCGATTATTATGCCCGAAGAACGGGTGGCCGATTTGGTTAAGCGATCGCCTAAGCAGGCGAATGCTTATGCTCTTTTGAAAGGAAATAAAGAAGTACGGGTTGATGCAATTGTTTGGGGTAGGGAATCAAAAGTTTCCCCATCCGTGATCGATGGATTGATCAAGAAAGGATTGATTAAGCAATCCATTTCCGAGGTCTCCCGGGATGCTTACTCAGACGAGTGGACAGATGATGCTGAGGGACTGGTTGAATCCTTACGCGAATTAACTGAAGAGCAGCAACAAGCAAAGGATGAAATCGTTGAGGATTTGGACTCGGGAGAATTTCGTACTCGTCTTTTACAGGGAGTTACAGGTTCAGGAAAGACAGAGGTCTACTGTCAGGCGATGGAGAAAGCTTTGGGTCAGGGTGGTGGGGTTTTGTTTCTTGTGCCTGAAGTCGCACTGGCTCCCCAGACAGTCGATCGCTTGCGGGCCCGATTTGGACAGAGTGATGAAGAGGTAGTGGTTTGGCACAGTCATCTTTCGGCAGGTGAACGTTTGGATGCTTGGAGGAAATTAGTCCGTGGAGAGGCACGTATTGTGGTCGGTGCTCGTTCGGCTGTGTTTGCTCCTGTGCAAAACTTACGATTGGTGGTGGTCGATGAAGAACACGAAGCCGCATACAAGCAGGAGGATGCACCCCGTTACCAAGGTCGCGATGTTGCCGTATACCGAGCCTATTTAAACGATGCCATCTGTTTGCTTGGATCGGCCACTCCATCCTTAGAGACTGCCCGGAATGTGAAGAGTGGTAAATATGCAAGGTCAGTGCTTAGTAAACGGATAGATGGTAGGGAACTCCCTCT
>NZ_CAXLML010000169.1:0-12102 GCF_964187505.1 Candidatus Chordibacter forsetii | reverse complement strand
TTCTTTTCCATTTGCTCCTCCAGAGTAAATAAGCACGGTGAAGGATTTTTTTGAGCGGTTATAAGAAGAAATTCGGTATTGTTCCTGTCCAGTCATGCCCATTCCAAGTACCGTGATATCATTTCCCTGCTCCCCAGCAAGTGCATGGCGAATCACTTCGTCAGAACCTCCAGAAATTTGGGCATACCATCGCCAGGCATAGTAATGAAGGTGGTTTGGGTCCCCAGGATTTATGTAGTTTGCTTCGGTGAATGGAAGTCCACTGGATTGAACCTCTACAGGTATCATGGTGTCATCGGAGTTGCCTCTTAACCCGATTTTTCGAGCTATGATGTCAGGTCCTCCGTCATTTGAAGGAATAACCCATTTGGGTTTTAATTGTTTGATTCTGCCGTTGTAATCTACACGTTTGACTAAGCCCATCGACCATTTACTTGAATTGTCACACCACGGCATGTTCATTGTATTTAAACCTCTTTCTAATAATTTTCCAAAGATGGTAACTGTTTTATCGAAAGAATCTTTCTCGTTCTTTACTCCGTCAGCATTGACATCATGATTGATGTTCGAATCATCCCATACTATCCAGGATTCAGAAGAGAGGATTTTTTTGGAATATAAGTTGGCAGCATCCAGTTTGCTCCGCACTAAATCATATTGGCTCCAGACATTGGGAATGATGTGCCCATCCATCATCCCATAGCCGTTGAAGTGGTCGGATACATTCATGTTGAGGGCATCGACTCCTTTCATCATTTCGGTGGAGGCAATTTGCTGATCGTAGTAATCATCCACGGCCACTGCACCCTTTCCCTTTAATCCGGCGAGAGATTCGCATCCTTCACAAGGAGAAGTTCCTGAGGTGGATATTATTACTGGCATTCTCGGTTCTCGGTTGTAGATGGAGCGAACAGCTTTGGCACCTTTCTTAAAAATTTCCTCTATAATAAAGTCAGAGTCCGCTTCTTTCATCATACCTTGTAGGTTTACTTCGTGGTAGAGTTGATAGGCATCTACACGACCTTTAAAATGTTCAGCAATTCGGGAGACAAATTCGGCGTGCAGACCTGTTTTGGGGCGCCAAGGTCCAGCGTTTCCAGAAACCGATGCCCACCTGGGTGTATGCCACATCACAAATTCAACCTTCACTCCTCGCTCAACGCATAGATTAACCGCATTTTCGATCGATTGTAAGTGAGCGGACATATGATTCTTGTAATCCGTATTCTTTTCATTTGGTTCCACTGCATTCCAACTTACCCAAAACTGGGCATAACTACTGTGCTTGGATATCAGTGGTCGGTTCGCATCGTAAAGTTCGCATCCGGGAAGCCCAAAAGGTTGCCAACGTACCCCAATTTGCAGGTGGTCGGTTGTCCAAGCATAAGGTCCTGATTTAGGTAATTGCTCTGAGGGTGCAGCGGCGATCAATCGTGAGTACAAAGGCGCGGTCAAGACAATGGCAGTTAGTAAAAACAGTAATTTCAATTTCATCAGAAATAAGTTTAGACGGTAAGGTTTTGTATGAAAATTAGAAAGAATCAATGAGGTCTAATAGAATAAGACGGAAAGATTATGCCAACAGAAGGAAAGAATCCCCTTCTAACGGAGCATTCCTGCGCCCAAAGTTTCATTGGTAAAAGGGTCGACCAAAATAAAACTCCCCGTATTACGGTTCCTGCGGTATGAGTCCCAGAAAACAGGTTGGGAAGTTCTCAGGGCGACACGACCGATGTCGTTCATGCCCAATTCCTGATCATCTTCGTTTTTCCTGAGGGAGTTTACATCAATTTTGTAGCGAACTTCACTAACTAAGACTTGTGCCTCTTTGGTCGTTTGTCGAAAAAGGAACTTGGCTCCTTTTTTAAGTTTTTTAGCTCCTGAAAACCAGCAAATACGAGCATCCAAGTCCTGAGAATTATTTGGTTGGTTGTTTGGTTTGACCAACATGTCACCTCGGCTTACATCAATTTCATCCTCCAACAAGATGGTGACGGACTGGGGGTGAAAGGCCTCGTCGAGTTCTTGATCCGCGAGCAAGATTTTTTTGATCTTTGAAGAAAACCCTGAGGGAAGAACAGTCACTTCATCTCCCGTTTTAAAAACACCTCCCGCAACACGACCTGCAAAACCACGAAAGTCATGATGCTCATCAGAATGAGGACGAATGACCCATTGCACTGGGAAGCGGGCGTCCACATGATTGAAATCCGATCCAACATATACATTCTCCAGGTGATAAAGTAAGGGCGGACCTTTATACCAATTCATGTTTTCTGATCTATCCACTACATTGTCTCCTTTTAATGCAGAGATGGGTATAAAAGTAATATCGGTAACATTCTCCAAACGACTGGCAAAATCGGTAAATTGTTCGAGAACTTTAATGTATGCATCTTCCTCATAGCCAACCAAGTCCATTTTGTTAATGCACACGGCGACGTGTTTGATCCCGAGCAGATCGGCAATGAAACTATGTCTTTTAGTCTGTTCGACGACTCCGTGCCTTGCATCTACCAGAATAAGGGCTAAGTTCGCGGTTGATGCACCCGTCACCATATTTCGGGTGTACTGGATATGGCCAGGCGTATCAGCAATAATGAACTTTCGTTTGGGTGTGGCAAAATAACGATAAGCAACATCTATGGTTATGCCCTGCTCTCTTTCAGCTTTCAGCCCGTCGGTTAGAAGGGCAAGGTTTACATGTTCATCCCCTCTTTTTTTACTGCTGACTTCAATTGCTTCCAATTGATCCTCAAAAATCGCTTTTGTGTCGTGAAAAAGTCGGCCGATCAAAGTGCTCTTGCCGTCGTCCACACTGCCTGCAGTGGTGAAACGTAAGAGATCCATATTTAGATAGTTTTTGTCTTCGCTCATGAAAAGTGGCGGTTAATAATTAGAAATATCCCTGTTTTTTGCGGTCTTCCATGGCTGATTCCGATCTTCGGTCATCTGCCCGGGTTCCACGCTCAGTTACCCGTGAAGCTGCCACTTCGGCAATGACTTCATCCAAGTTGGCAGCCGTCGAAAGAACAGCTCCCGTGCAGGTAGCATCACCAATGGTGCGGAAGCGAACAATTTCTCTTCGTGGAGTTTCCTTGTCGTTGGGAATGACAAAATCACTCACTGCGAGAAGGGATCCATTTCGCTCAATAATTTCGCGCTCATGTGAAAAGTAAAGCGAAGGGAGTTCGATTTTTTCTTTTTTAAGGTATTGCCAAACATCCATTTCTGTCCAGTTGCTCAAGGGAAAAACCCGAAAGTGTTCACCCTGGCTTTTTCTACCATTGAAAAGATTCCACAATTCAGGACGCTGGTTTTTGGGATCCCATTGTCCAAATGCATCGCGGTGAGAGAAAAAACGCTCTTTAGCCCTCGCCTTTTCTTCATCTCGACGACCACCTCCAAGGGCAGCATCCAAACTCTGTGACTCAATTGTTTCGAGTAAGGTTACTGATTGAAGAGCGTTGCGACTTGCATTGGGACCAGTTTCTTCAACTGCAGTACCTTGATCAATGGAATCCTGAACCAACCCAACGATTAGTTGAGATCCAACCTTATCTACAAATTGATCCCGGAATTCTATGGTTTCCGGAAAATTATGCCCAGTATCTACATGAACCAGTGGAAAGGGGGACTTAGCTGGAAAAAATGCCTTGTAGGCTAAGTGAGCCATGACAATGGAATCTTTGCCTCCGGAAAAAAGCAATCCTGGTCGTTCAAACTGGGCAGCTGTCTCGCGAAGTACGAATATAGCTTCCGCCTCTAGTTGTTCCAAATGGGTAAGGTTATAGTTTTTCATTTGCTTAAAGAGAAATTGAATCGAGAACGAATTGGAAAAGTTTATCAGATGAAATATCCTCACTCTCTTTTTCGCTGTCTATAATGAATTGTTGATCTACGGGTTCTTCAAAATCAGACCCCTGCCCTGTAAAAGAAGGCACCAGTCCATCACTTGCTTTAGCATACAGGCCTTTCACATCTCGTTCCTGGCAAGTATTAAAGGAGGCTTTGACGAAAACCTCCTGGAAATAATGATCTCCGATAATCGTTCGTGCACTTTGACGGAATTCACGCAATGGGGTAATTAATGAAACGAAAACAATAAGGCCATTTGCTGAAAAGATTTTGGCAACCTCACTAACTCGACGAATATTTTCACGACGGTCTTTTTCGGAGAAGCTTAAGTCCTGGTTCAGTCCTGAACGGAGGTTGTCACCATCTAGAACTACGGAATGAATACCCTTTTCATGAAGGCGTTTTTCCATCTTTAAAGCCATGGTACTTTTCCCGGAACCAGATAAGCCATAAAGCCAAAAGACAGTACCTTTACTTCCGAGAAGTTTCTCTTTCTCAGTTTGAGCAATTAATCGATCAGAGATCGGATGTATATTCTTGTTTTTCACGGAAAAGGAAAGAAATTAACATATCTAAAAAAAAAAGCGAGAACGCTTAGGGGCGCTCTCGCTTATTGGGGTGAGAGATTTCTCTCTCGTGGGGTAAGTTTCTAAATTATTGAGTTGGGCAGGCTCCGGCAAGATTAATCGAGATTTCAATCTCGTTAGCAACTTTGTCCAAATATTCTCCAGGTTTGATGCCGAAATCGTCCCGTTTAACTTTGAATTTTGAGCGTACCACCAGTAAATCCCCTGGGGTCTTATTCCTTTTTTCAAGCAAGCCTTCGAGGTATGTCAGTTCTACTGGAACTTCCATGATTATAGTAACATTTCGAATCGTCATTTTTCCCTCAGCTGTTGCTTTGAGGGCACGAGCTTCTGTTTTAATGTTTCTAAGGTTAGAAAGTGAGAATACGATTTGAGGAAATTTTGATACATGCAGCCAGCCTTCTCCGTGCATATGTTCCTGAAGCACAGAATTATCGACTCTTAGGCTTGATGCATCAAGGACGATTGTTCCCTTGGTCGATTCTGGTTTCGTTGGATCGTAGGAAATTATTCCTGAAATTCCCCCAGCTGAACCGCTTATAGATTCCAATAATGCATCCAATTGAAAAATGATGGTGTTTACCCCTTTGGGGTCTTTAAAATCAAATGATTTGGGCGACCCGAATATGCAAAGAGGAGCAAATAATAAAAAAGAATAAATAAATTTCATTTGTTTAGTACGAATCAGTGAGGCATTTTTTTCAAACTTCTTTTTTGATAAAACGATCCCAAGGTCAGGAGTGAAGAAAGGGCTAAGCCCAATATTGGGGTTTCGATACCGCATATAAAACGATCTTTCCAAATTACCTGAGTTTGAGTGCCCAGTTCAGGCATTCCTTCCACTACTGGTACTTCTTGATGAATTTCCTCACTGGTTGCCCAAAAAGAGAGCCTGGCACCATCTTTCACCCAGAAAAAAATCGCAATGGATAAGGGAAGGGAAATTATAAAGTATCTGACCATAAGGCTAGTCTTAGGCTCTCGGGTGGGCGAGTTTATGAGCGTTTTTTAACCTGCCCACAGATACATGGGTATACACTTGGGTGGTGGATAGGCTTGCATGGCCGAGGAGTTCTTGGACTGCTCGGAGGTCAGCCCCATTATCTAAAAGATGGGTTGCAAAGGAATGCCTGAGTTTGTGAGGGGTAAAGTCTTGTGGGAGCGATGCAATTTTTAGGCATTTTTTGAGAAATAATTGTACCCATCTCGTGGATAGTCTTTTCCCTGATCGATTTGTAAATACAGGAGCATGTAACGAGGCGTCATTGCTGTAGGACTTTCGAAGCTGAACGAGCTTTGATGCGGTAATCGATACAATTGGACAGGTTCGTTCCTTATTCCCTTTTCCTATTACTCGAATTATCCTATTGGGCAGATCTAAGTGTTCATGATTTAAGCTCACAACCTCGCTTACTCGAAGTCCGGCACCATACATGAGTTCAAGAATGATCCCATCGCGCGTAGCCAGAAAATCAGCTTGATTGGAGTCTTGGTGAACCAAGGCCGGGGCTGTCATAAGCGAGCGTGCCTGTTTCTCAGTTAAAAATTTGGGGAGAGATTTTTCAGCTTTAGGCAGAGATAAGTTTTTAAAAGGATTGGAGTTTGCCCAGCCACGGGTTTGGCAAAACTGGTAAAAGCAGCGTAGGGCGGACACTTGATTGGCTAAAGTTCTACGCGATAAAGAATTTTGAGCCTCAATAAGATAAGACCGGGCAATTTGCCTATCCACCTTAATGAGTTTCTTTTCTTTTGACTCCTGGCATAGCCAATGGGCAAACTTTTGAAGTGCTCCTTTGTAGTTTCGTAATGTGTGGGCAGATAATCTTCGCTCCAGGGTCAAGTGGTCTAAGAATCGAACTACCTCCAGTTCCGGGTTTTCCGGTTCGCTTTTGGTTTCTAATTCTATTTCAGTCGTATCCACGTTTCCACGACAAGTTCATAAATGCCGACAAAAAAGACCACTAAAAAAACCAAGATTGCAACTGTAAGGTAGGCCCCGAACCCAGTTTGTGGGCTCTGCCTGGGGTCCTTTTTATAACCATTAGAAGTGCTATCATAAGGGGCAATTGATACAAGGTTACCGGATCTCTCAGAGCGATTCTTTAATGGAGTTTTCTTGCTCATGCTTGCACCTAACATGGTTTCGTCTGCATGGCTTGGCAAGCGGAAGCAGTTGTCTTTCTCCAGTCTTACTCATTGGCAAACAAGAAGGGTTCTACTTTGGCCCTTACATCTTCAAAAGAATCTTCCAAAATATAGTGACCCGAATCTGCAAAACGATGGGATATTATATGGGGCCATTGCTTCTCCCATTTTTTTAAATACCCACCATGGAAGCAAAAGTCTTTCATTCCCCAGCATGCCATCGCTGGAGTGGTTGAAAATGCCTTTAGCTTTTCTGCCGTGGATTGAAGAATCGAAAGGGTTGGATGATTAAGCTCATAAGGGATGTCTTTAACAAAATTCCAGATAGCCACACGATTTTTCCAATTCCCATAGGGCTGGAGCAATCCTTTTTTAGCTGAGTCTGTCATTCCTTTGGATGATGCCATCCAAGTTGCCGGACCAGCAAATCCATTGAGTGCTCGGACAAAAAATTCACCAATGACTGGAAGTCGACAGAACAGAATACGGCGAGGTACATCTCGGGAAGGAAAGGCAGCGGTATTGAGCAATACGATCTTACGAATTCGATGAGCTTGATCAGCAAACGCAGTCATTCCAATTGCTCCTCCCCAGTCATGCACTACTAAATTAAAGTTTTGAAGGTTTAATGAATCAACCAACTCCAAAAGATTGGTAGCATGATTTTGCAGGTTATAGGAGAAAGAAGAAGAACTTGGCTTGTCAGAAAGTCCACAACCTAAATGATCAACCGCAATACATCTGCTATGATCCTTCCAAAAACGGACGGCCTTACGGTAATAAAATGACCAGGTGGGATTACCGTGAAGGAATAATGTGGGCGTTTTCTCATCACTACCTTCGTCCAAGTAGCTTAGGGAATGTCCGTTGGAAAGTTTGAACCGCTTAGGTTGAAAAGGATAAGAATCCTTAAGATTGGATGGAATGTTCAAGGATTAATCGAAAGCATTAAGCTGGATAGACCACTGCCTATTCCCAATAGTGCCGTTTTCCGTAAGAGGTTTTGCGGATCTTTTTCACACGCAAGCGTATAAGTTATCGGAAGAGATGCCGATCCGCAGTTACCCAGGTTCTCAAAGCTTGAAAAATTGATTAATGGATCAATGGAAAGGGCTTCAAGCACTGCCTGGCTGTGAGCTTTCCCGACTTGATGAGTGATTAGAAGTTCTGGATCACGAGGTTCCCAATCTTGAATTTTAAGAAATTTAGCCCATGCCCGTTGAGCTACCGAAATACCCGCATGCAGAAGCTCTTCCGAGTCGGTCTGCATGACCAAGTCATCCCCGGAGGTATCCCCTTGGCATAATTCATTATAGGAAGTATCTGTCTCCGTAGCCCATGAGCCCATGGATGGACAATCTTTATCAACTAAGTCTCGATGGGCAATAGACCATGCAACCGCACTTGCTCCGATGGTAAGGTTGGCAAAAAATGGCTTGATCGATTTTCGGGTATGATCACCCTCATTTAATAGTTGAATGGTTTTGTCAACTAAAGGTGCCCCATTCTCTCCAGCGACCAAAATGGCCCGGCGAATTTGCCCAGTTTCAATCATAGAACCTGCCAGTACCAATGCATTTAAAAAACCAAGGCAAGCATTGGAAATATCAAGGATTTGGGTGCCGCCGCCCAGTCCCATCAACCGATGAACATAGGATGCAGTGGCAGGTTCCAGGCGATCTCGGCATACCGAGCAATGAATAAGTAAATCCACTTCGCTTCCATTAATTCCTGATTGTAAAAGCTTAAGCCCAGCTTCGGCAGAGGCTTGAGAGGGTTTGAAGTTGCTCGGCCAAAGTCGGCGCTCAGAGATTCCGGTCATCAACTCTAAGCGACCAGTGGGTAATTTTAAAGATTCATACAGTGGAGAAAGCTTCTTTTCGATATCAGAAGATTTATAAATTTCGGGAGGCAGGGAGTAAGCCATCCCTTCGATTACCACAGATGAGAAACTCATGGGTTCAAACGCATGGCTTCCTGAACAATTTCCTGATCGAAATAATTCATTCCCATTCCTGCATCAATAACAATTCCTTGCCCATTAATTCCAGAGGAGCGAGGGCTCAGTAAAAAGGCGGCCAAGTTGGCAACTTCTTCGGTCTGCAAAGCTTTCTTTCGAAATGTCAATTTTTCAGCATACAAATAATTAACGAGATATCCGGGGATTCCTGCTGATGCACTGGTTTTCAAGGGACCAGCATTTACCGAATTAAATCTTACTGAAGTATCCTTTGAGAATGATTTTGCAAGGTATCGTATGGAAGCTTCCAGAGATGCTTTTATTGGGGCCATATATCCATAATTCTCAGCAGTTACTTCAGTGGAAGAAATACCAATGGTTATAAAGGATGCATCTTTAACGAGGAATGGTTTGCAGATCCTGGCCAATTCGACCAAGGAAAAAGATGAAATTTGAGTTGCTTGAAGAAAGTCCTCTCTTTTGGTTTCGTGAAAAGGTTTTACTCCGTCAGTATAGTTGGCAAAGGCGATGGAATGGACTACGCCGTTTAATTGGAGTTCTGGTTCGGATTCTAGAGTGGTCTGTAAATTTTCTAAGTCTGCAGGGCTTTCAAAATCACAGATGAAAATGGGGCTTTGTGAAGGAAGGAGGTTTTGCAATTCCAAACGACGTTTTTCGCTGCGAACACAATAAAGCAGGTTTGCCCCTTCAGATTCTAATACCTTGGCAACCGCCCAGGCTACACTTTTGCGGTTGGCGACTCCAACGACTAAAAAGGTTTTTCCTCTGAGGTTGAGAAAACTCACTTGGGGGGATTTTCTCTAACCATAGCCAGTGCATAAGATATGGTCAGGGCAACTTTACCTTCTTTGCGAATTTCTCCAGTCATTGTGAAGAACTGCCCCATCTTTTCGCCTAAAGTTACGGAAATTTCAACTTCGTCGCCTGGCTTTACCATGCGTTTGAATCGAGCATCTCGAATTCTCGAAAGAACAGGAGTTACTGAACTGTCATTTAAAGATTCGGACTGCAAGTGATCGGCGAGAAAAATGGCTCCCGTTTGAAAAACCGATTCACACAGGAGGACCCCAGGCATAATTGGATTACCTGGGTAGTGTCCTTCGAAAAAAGAAAAGTCAGGACGGATTGTTAGGGCTGCACGAGCCCCAGTTTCTGTAATCTCGATAATTTTATCGATAAAGAGAAAGGGGGGGCGATGAGGAATGCGACGATAAATTTCTTCCATATACAAGGAAGAGAGCTAGAGAATGAAAGCCTCTCAGGCAATGGCAAAGGTAGACTCGTCAATATCGTCTGGATTACCCTTACCAGGTTTTTGCCGTAAAAAGCTATCTATTTTATTAGCTGTGATCACTCCGTAATTAATGGTACCAAGCCAGCCGGACATAATAATTCCAACCGAACCGGCATGAAAAAGTCCGGGTGCGTATTTTGGTAAGTCTCCTGAAACTTCTAAGCCTTCAAACTTAGTTCCGAATGTTGCCCCGTTTGCATGTTGGGTATAATGTTTAATCGTTCTGGGAGTGGCGGCTTCCAAATGATCAATTTTATCCCTGATATCAGGAATTATTTTTTCGAGAGCCTCCAAGCTTTCCTCGCAAAGTCTTTTTTTAGCTTTTTCGTACTCTTCATCGCTTAGTTTGCCCCAATCTTTCCAGTTTGCATTTAAGGAGGCAACAATGCTGTACCTTGGGTCTTTCCGGTGAGGCCGGGTATCGGGGTAGTAAATCGAGAAAGTGCGGCTTGTAGTGTGAAAGTCTGCAAGTTCATCGGTCGAAAAATTTGCAGATTCCGATGTGAATATCAGGTCGCCAACTGATTCAGGGATTACTGCCCCTTTTTTCAGCCCAATATAAACTTGGCAGGATGTGCTGTTTAGTCGAACTTCTTTAGCTTGCGAGGCAAATCTCTTAGGCAGTTTTGATAGACCCAGCATATTTTCAATAGTGTTTTTTAGATTCGCATTAGAAAGAACGGCCCCACAGCGAATTTTTTTCCCATTAACGATAACTCCAGTAACGCATGATTTACCATCTCTCTCTTCAGTAATTAGTTTTTCAACCAAACATTGGCGGCGCAGTTCTGCTCCATTGCTTCGTAGTTCATTAACCATTTTACGAATTAAAGAGTCGGTGCCGTCTTTGAAGGTATAAATCCCCTTGCGCATAAAATTGGTAAAAACAATCCCGTAAGCAATGGCCGGATCCATAAAGGATGAGCCATTTGCGTAGGAAATTGGTTCTAAGAGGAGCCTCTTGACATCGTCGCGCCCTGGGAAGAATTCTTCTAGGAGATCCCCGATAGTTCGTCCATCTTGAGCAAAATAATCCATCTTGCGTAAATGATCGTAAAATTCTTCCACCCTTTCACGGGCAATCTTAAAGGTATTGTGAAGAATATTAGTAAAGTCCATACGATCAAATGTGGTCCTAAGATCGTATTGCGGATTAACAAATCGTATATTTTTTAATTGAACAATCGAATCAGCAATTTCCTTGGTCCAATATCTACGGCAGGACTTGATCATGCCTACAGGAAATCCATGGAGTGAAATATCAAAAATATGTCCCCCTGCCCGCTTAAACCATGTTGCTAAGCCTCCAAATTGATAGTGGTTTTCCAGCAAGAGTACAGAATGACCTTGTTTTGCTAAACAATTAGCACCAGTTAATCCGCCCAGTCCACTACCCACGACTACTACATCGTAATAGTCCTTAGCGCCTTTCAAATGGTCTCTTTTGGAATTCATGTAGATATAAAGCTAATGTAAATTGGGGGATCCGGCAAACAAACCGATTTATTGATCTTTGTGATTACTGTATTTGTCCATGAATTGCTTAACGGTCTGTTTAGGGTCATCGCCAGGTCCGATCAAATAGGAAGTATTGATCTCATTCAAAAGCAAAAAATCTTCGATATTCAATTCAAGTGGAGATATAGACAAACTGGTAAGCTGCATTTCTTTGAGTGGAGATAGATCATCAAGGCCGAGGCCGATTAAATTTAAATTTTTTAGCGGACAATAAGTCAGTGGAGCGATTGAGAAAATCGGAGATCCGGGCAATGTTAAATTTTCTAAAGGGGACTCCATTAATGGACCAAGGTCATTGACCTCAGTTTTTCTGAGTTCTAGGTTGCGGAGTGGACTTCCCCGAAGAGGTGCAAGGTCAGAAATAAGTGTCTTGTTTAAATTCAATTCTTCTAGCGGACAGTCTGCAAGTGGGGACAAGTTTTCGACTTTTGAATTTTGAAGAAATAATTTCTCTAATGGTTTCTCAGCAAGCGGACGAAGATCGAGAAGGTTGGTACCTGAGAGATCCAACTTGGTTAAAGGCATCGAATGAGTAAAAGATAGGTTTTGAGTCGAGCATCCGGACAAGTCTAATTCCTCAATGGGTAAGATAGCTAAAGATTCAAAGTCAGTTGATTGAGATTGGACCGCGGAAAGTCTTTTAAGTTTAAACCTTTTAAATTCGCGGAAAGGAAAAGTGCATCCTTTAGGAAGGGATAAAGCCTCCAATGAAAAAGATT
>NZ_CAXLML010000168.1:0-3306 GCF_964187505.1 Candidatus Chordibacter forsetii | reverse complement strand
CAGCCGGCCAGGTTTTCATTGATTTCCTTTGCTCTTTGACGGGCACTGCTGATTTTTCCATTGTACTCTGCTTGTATGCGGGCGTTAGAGGCTTGAGTCTGAGCAATTACAGCTTCTTTTTCGGCATCTTTTTTCGCTTTCTCGGCAGCCTGGTCAGTAGCGGTTTTCTTTTCTACTTTGACTGCCTTCTTGTTAGCTGCTTTGGGTTGGGCTGGTGGTGGGGGAGGAGTAACCTTAGGCGGAGCTGATGGTGGAGTGAAGTTAGGAGGAGAGCCAGGCTTGGCGATAGGCCCTTTTCCACCTTCTGGTCCCTTAGCTCCTTGAGGCGATGTACTTGGGAGCGGGGCAAGATTTGGTGGAGTTAACAGGGATTCGTTAACTCGGGCAAATGCATAGATGTAACGACTGTCTCCGCTTGAATTTTCATCCTCTTCAGGCCCCCTGTAAATATCTCCAAATCGCAGCACATACTCCACACCGCTTTCCATCCCAACCAAAACTTCGCCTTTGTTTGAGACTACCTTGGGTACGGTTTGTCCGGATGCATCTTTGGCGGCAATGGTGTAGAAGCCCTTTTGCTGAAGCGATTGAACTACTGCTTGATTATTGGCATCCCTGAGATTGCTGAAAAACTCTTTTCCTTGTTTCAGGTTATTGACTAGAATTTCGGGTTTTCTTTCGACATCAATGATTTCGAGATCGTCTAGTGCATCTTTCAGTGCATCAAGAATTTCCTTATCAAGCTCTTCATTGTCCTTAAGGTTCCCCCCAGAGAAAGTCCATTTAGAATCTGTAAGATTCAAAACAAATGGATTGTTGGTACGGTTGATTTTCCCCTGTGCGAGGTTAACATCATAATTGTCCAGGGTTACTTGTTTGATCTTGCGCTTGTCGAGATCAAGGAAGTCTTGTTCTACCCAGTCCACAAATTTTGAGGAAACAAGTCGAGCGTTGCTAACCTCCACGCGGTATACTGCGTTTTGTTCTGGTTTACGCACATAATAAGTGTTGGGCAAACCATCTACCTCTTCACCGATAATCAAACTGGCGAGGTTAGAACCCGAACTGTTCTTTAAATGAATAAGTCGGCCAATTCCGGATTCTGTGGCATCGGCTTTACTTGGGTTGAGAACGCCAAACTTGGCATGCTCTCCGGCGCCTTCTCCAGCCTGATCAATAATACGTAGATCAAAAAGCATACTTGAAACATCTTTTAACTGGTTATCTGCGTTGGCAGGGTAATCAGCCTTTCCTGGGCGGCGGATAAACCACCCCTTTTTTGTCTGGGTAACTTCGATTGATTTTGTCTGTATGTCTTCTTCATCTACCTCCACAATTTCAATTCCGGTCAAGGCCCGAGCGTCAAATGACTCAAAGAGCGCTTGCCCCATTAAGTTGGCCTTTGCAGAGGGATCCCGTTTGGTTGGTGAGGTGAAGGTAGCTATGCAAACGGCTATGATGGCAGCGCCGAGAAAGGTTAAGGTCTTTTTATTTTCTTTCATTACTTATTAATCGAAAAAAGGTTAAATACAATTCAGTGTGAGAAGTTAGGAACGCACTCGAGAGTCTACGGTTCCCTGAATTTCAGCCCTTCGTTTCTTATAAAATACAAAGATGGCAATTAAGAGCAGGGGAAGGGGAGGAATAAAGACTGAAAGCCTTTGTATACTCCTTTGTTTTTCGCGGATTTCACGGTCTCTTTTTCTCTCCGCATCTTTAATCTTCACATTGGTGGTTTGGCGTAGTTCCCGTTCACGCTTGGCCATATTCTTTTGTAATTTCGCTGCTTCGGTCTGCAAAACTTGCATGAATTGTCCCTGGGTCATCGAACCTTGGTTGTTTTGCACATCTGCAAGAGCCTCGTTGAGTTTACGGTTTTCATCCTGAAGAATAGCTTGAATTGAACTTTCCGCTTCCTGAATGTTACGGGAGGCAACTTCTCTTGCTTCCTCAATACTCTTTTCAAATTCTTCTAGTGTGCGGTGCAATCTTCTACGGTTTCGAATTTCAAGCAGGCTTGTCTCGCCAGATAAATCATCGATCAAATTAAGAGCTAGGGTGACATTGTCGACATCTAGGGGGAAGTCAGACTCTGGACCGCGGCTACGAATATTGAAAAAAGGATCTGCGAGCATGTCCACATCGGCTACCAAGATAACATTTATCTGGTTGGTCTGATTACCATCTTCAACATTTCCGGAAATGGATGCGGCAATAATTTCCTGTGCCCCAGATCCTGAATACTTGGTACGATCTGGATTGAACCTGCGAGGTGTTCCGAACACTCCACCCGTCCAAAAAGTTTCTAAACTTGTGGTCCCCGCAAGAACTCCTCCGCGTGTTCTCAATAAGGGTTGGAAATCGAGGCTAGATGTTGACTTGGGGTAGAGGGTACCTGGACAGGTGAATAGGCAATATTGTAATTCAGATGTAATCGGGTCGGAGTGGAAGGAATTGGGCAATCCACCAACATAAACAAACTCATCCGGAAAATTTTCCGAACGTTGAATCTTGGGGAATGGATTGTATGGATCGCGTAAAATGCGTTCCTGTAAGCCTCCAAGCTTTGTATCCAAATCGGAAAGTAATCGTTGCTCTACAAAATTACGAATCGGGTGGTTGCTATCCATCTTTTCGAAAACCGTGCGGAGGGAACTTAGCTTCAAACTATTCCAGTCATTTTGCGAAAGAGAGGAATTTGATTTCAACCTTGCTTCGTACTCAGATGCTTTCTTGATCAAGTTGTCCAAGTTCGTGAAGAAAGTACCTACCTCAGGAAATCGACCACGAGCCGGGGCCAAGGTTCTTGTCGCATTTTGTTTTAGGCTGCTTAGTTCGGTTTGAACTTTTTCTAACCTTTCCATCGGGTCGAGGTTGAAGTTTACCTGTAATAAATCCCATAATTTATTCAGATCACCTTTTTCTGGAGCACTTCCTCCCTGGTCTGGTCCGCTGTTATTGTTTCGGCGTGGTTCGTAAGTTCCCGTAACACTACCTTGGATTAAGGGAAGAGGGTCTTCAAAAATGGCAGTGGGTATACCTGACTTAATTGCGGCTACCAAGTCGTCCATTTTCTCATTGTCCAAAGTGCTTGGTTGAACCACAACCAAGGCGTCGTAATCTTCCGGAGAAAGTTCTCCACCGGTAACCTCTTGGACATCATATTGTTTGTTGAGCTCGGTAAAAAATTCCCAGGCTGGAGTGCCTCCTCCCAAGTTAAATCCCATTATTCCCATACCTGCAGTACCAAGGACGGGTGCATCGGTGGCAAAAACTCCAAGGGTCTTTTTCTGGTGTGATCCGCTT
>NZ_CAXLML010000167.1:0-4872 GCF_964187505.1 Candidatus Chordibacter forsetii | reverse complement strand
GAGTTCAGAGAAAAGGAAGCGGAAAGAGTACGAGCCTGAGACATATCCACGGAGGTGGAAGGTGCGTTGGGGTCGACTGCACCATTCCCCGACCATCCGGAAAAGGAATATCCTGTATCTGGAGTTGCGGAAATGGAAGCAGAAGTACCTTGGTAAAACAATCCATTACCCTCGGTTGAACCACCCGATAAGGGAGATGACTCAAGGGAAAGGCTGAAGCTTGGCCAGTCCCCGTTTCGTTTATTGGACCTTTTAAACATCGGCCAGTGGGAGTCTAATCGACCCACACCGAGGTCTAGGGAGTAAAGTTTTTTGTCGAAGCAACCAAAATAAAGAGCACCATTTTGATCAAGCAGAAGTGACGAGTCCACCACTGCATCTATGGAGAATGGGGGATCGCTGACATTGCTATCCCAGGCCTTGCTACCATTTGCATCGTAGGCAAAGAGATGATTTTCACCCCCACCAGTATATCCAATTACATAGACCCTGCCATTGGCATCAACTACGGGACTACTGTAGAAGACATCACCCACAAATTCCTCCCAATTAGCCAGGTTATCAGTGGTGGCAGAAAAGAGTGGCAGGGACCTTAAATAACCATCCCGGGAAACAAAAAAAACTTCATCCGTAGATCCCAAAACTGGGGAGGCATCCACCCGGTCGCCCGTCTGGTATTTCCAGTTAAGAGAGGCTTGTTCGCCGTCGTCGGATAAGCTGTAGCAATATCCGTTACCACTGCCAAAGTAGATGTTCCCAGAGGCGTCAAGGGCAGGGGATGAAAGAATCGATTTGTTAGTGTCTGCTACCTCTTCCACCTCATAAGTCCACTTAACCGATCCATCAGGATTGACGGCATGAAGGGTGCCGTTTTCATCACCAAAATAAATGGTGCCTTCCTGCCCGATGGATGGAGAGGAAAAAATGGGCTGCCCCGCAAAATATTCCCAGGCTTTGGAACCGTTGTTTTCCAGAGCATAAAAGATTGAATCCATCGAGCCGAAATAGATCCGCCCATTTATACCAACTGCAGGGCTAGAGGTTACATAACTATTGGTCTCGTAGGACCAAACTTCTGAACCATCAGTGGTTGAAATGGCGTAGAGTTTGTTATCCCATGATCCAACATAAACCTCAGTGCCATCGTGGCTCAGGGCAGGGGATGAGTCCACCCAGTTTCCGGTTGGGAAGGTCCATTTTATAGAACCATTCGAATTTACGGCTGTGAGGTTGTTGTCATTTGATCCCACATAAATTACCCCGTTCTCATCAATCGCAGGGGAAGAAAAGATAACCCCGTTGGTGGATAACTTCCAGTTTAGGGAAACCGGTATAGACTGAGCTTGAATAGAAAAGGAACAGATCATGCCCAGGATCAAAGCGGGTACAAATACATGGAACAGGTCTTTGATTGATTTCAAAAGGTCCCCTTTCATTAGCTTACTATAAAACAATCTCAAATGCTTGCAAACATTGGGGATGTTGAACCTTCAAGTTTTGGGACAGTCAATCTGAAACACGATCCTTGCTTGTCTGAAGATACCAACCTGAGGGAACCGTCCATGCTCTCGGCCAACTGTTTGCAAAGAGCAAGCCCGATTCCGGAACCTCTTGGTTTCCGACTGATTATGGGAGAAAAAAGTTGCCTTTGTAACGCCGTGGGAATTCCTCCGGCATTGTCGGTGAGAGACAGAATCCAGTTCCCGTCTTCTTCGAGGCAGTCAATAGAAAGAGAGACATCTTTCTTGGCCTCTACGGAGTTTTGAAAAAGATTACTCAGGATGGCAAGGATGAGGTTGCCCTGTAGGTTGTTAACCAAACCTGATAGTGAGTATGATTCGTTAATTTCTAAACGGGCCAGAGCGTATTTTTTTGCAAATTCTTGGCGGGGGATTGCAAGCAATTCTTTCATGGTCAGACAATAGGAAATTTCTCCCTTTTCGGTTTCCTTAATCGTTTCTAGAGCCTGATGAACTAATCCTTCCATTTGATGAATGGTGGAACGGATATCAGCCGAGTTGTCCTCTTTGATTAGGGAATCTGGGTTACGAGCCAAATCATTCAGTGCAGTAAGCGGACTTTTCAGGGCGTGCATTAAATGACCGGTCAGAGCTCCCAGGCTGGTGGTTTTGTACGCCCTCGATAATTCTTGGTTTGTTTGTTTAAGAACCTCAGTTTTTTCGATAAGCAATTTTTCCTTTGCCTGAATCCGACGAATCATCATCAGAAAAATCGACCATAGCAGAACAACGGCAAAGATCATCAATCCCGAACCCTGTTTGACCAGGGTTGTATCGATACGGTTCCACGCATCTTGTAGGGGCTCTCCATTTAATTGAAATTCAATGTAGTAGGAATCTTGCTGATCGGGCAGGTGAATCATTAAGCCAAACGAACCACTTGGGAGTACCCGTAATACCCAACCCTCCAGCCTGGCATTTTGAAAAAGTTCATTACCTGAAACGGGCGAGCCAACCGCAGTGGCTAGAGGAATGGGAGTAAATTCATGGTTGTAAGCCTGGACACCTTCAACTTGGGGGATACCCAAGCTTTCAAGAGCCGCCTGATTAATTAATCTTTCCTCTAGGCTCTTTCCTTCTATCCAGGCGATTTCCTCATCCAATTCATCGAGCAGTAATGTATTCATGGATTGTTCGAACTGAGCTTTTAGGAACATGGCTTCTGACTCGATGACTTGCCGATGGAGTTGTGATCGCGAAACAAACAGCAGGGCGATAACCATTCCAGCAAGAATAAGTGCCACCCAGCTAAAGGACTTCCATAGGTTGCTTTCTGGTAGAATGTTCATTTTTCCCAACTTAGACCCATAGACCAAAAATTGCTCAGGTAAGAATATTCCGGGTCATTGGATCGATCCTCTTCCCGAGCCCATTTGATAAAGGCTTTCCAATGAGGATCAATATTACGAGTAATGCGAAGATCCAAGCTGACACCATCCTTTAAAAACAAGGCATTTTTAGAAGTTAATCGATCTGAATAGTGGGTGGAGTTGTAACCTACAGATAGATCACTTTCCCATGGTTCGGATTGAATTTCTTTACCCAAAGAAAATTTCCATTGTTGGTAATCGTAATAAGCACCATCCGAATTTCTCGCCTTTACATAGCCTGCCTTTAATTTTGTCCCCTTTGTCCACAAATTTTCCTTTTGTGGAGATAGCAAAATTGAGGCTCCATTTTTTCGGATTTTTACCTTTCCAGGGATAATGTTTCCTGTGCCATCCTTGGCATTTCGGTCTTGGTATTCGGTGTTGGAGAGGTCGTATTTTGCCTGCCAGTCAATCCATTCATTGCCTTCTTCTCCAAAGGTAAATGAGAGTGTTCGTATATAGTTTTTATCAGCAAATTGCCTCAGGGTTTCCTTGCCCCACCCAAGTTCAAATTTAGCAGACAATCCATCATCATCCACCCAATTTATAAAAGGAGAAATTATGGATTTATTGGAGGTGATCTTTAAACGATTTATGGAACCGAGCTCAGAAAAGTCCATTCCTTGGTCGTAATAGGTGTGTTGTACTTTACCTCCATAAGATAAAGAACTTGTGGAGGGTGCAAAGGTATAGTCGACCAAAGCTAGGAGCAAACCTGACATATCCTCCTCGAGATCAGCAAATTTTTTGCCTTCTCCATAGAGATATACCAAAGCTTTTTGCTCGGGGTCGTGTTGACTCAAAAAAAAGCTTTCCAGGGTAAATTCCCCATAGCGACTACTCTTTGGATTATAGGCGGCGTAGAGAGGATTGTCCGAGTATCCTAGGCCAAATTCTGCCAGGTAAAAATTGAGCCATCCACTTGTTTCAAGGAGCAAAAGTTCCCCTTCTTCCACTTCCTCTTCGCTTCCCCATTCATCCAAATCGCCAAAAAGAAGTTCAGTAATTTCTTCGTCCGTCAATAATTCTTGTGGCTCGATATCCTTGGTTTGAGCAGGCTCGGGTTGGTTGGTTGGGAAATCTATTTTCCTTTCGTTGGCTTGTCTATTCTCAGGGGCCGTAGCGATGTCCAAAGGCTTTCCTGGTTGATTCAGGGGAGGAGGTTTTGGGCGGGCATAGAGGGGAAGTATTAAAACCTCACCCAAGTTGGAGTGAAATTCTTCAAAAGGCTTTGGTTCATTGGACCAGGCAGGAGCAATCAGAACAGGCAGTAAAATAATTAGGCCAAGGATTACAGGATGAAAACGGCAGTAAGCTGAAATTTTTGAGTATTTATTTTGGACCAACCTTGGCATTGGTTAACTCTAAGGAGTGTATTTCTCGTTGGAAAACAAAATAAAAGAGGCTCCTCCGTAGAGGAGCCTCTTTTTTAAATTATCGATCAATTATTGATCGGAGGACCGGGTAGCTTCAGTTTCAACCTGAGCACGAATTTCTTCTTTAACCGCTTTTGTATTTTCTTTGATTTCCTGATGCTTGGCTTTGTTGGCTTCCTTAAACTCCGCAATCATAACTTCTCTCTCTTCCACAGTTGAGTCCTTGAGGTTGGCATGAAGGGCCTTTTTTGCTTCCTGCAGTTCATCACGCTTGGCTTTGATATCTTCCACTTTGGCTTTTAATTCTTCGGATAATTCAATTTTTGGGCGCTCTGGACGGGCGGGGCGGGCGGCCTTTAATTGTTCGCGAATGGCTTCATGCTCCGCTTTGATCGAATCAAATCTTTCCTTGTTTGCTTCTTTAAAAGCTTGGGCTGCTTCTTTTACCTGTTCCTTGGTCGCAGAGTTACCTAACTCGGCAAGGTTTTCTTTGAGTTCAGAGTGAAGGGTATCCTGTTTTTCTTTAAGGGCATCAAGCACCGACTTTGCATTGTCGGAAAGTTCGGATTTTTCGGGTCTTTTAATATCCTTCATTTCACCCTTTTC
>NZ_CAXLML010000166.1:0-7192 GCF_964187505.1 Candidatus Chordibacter forsetii | reverse complement strand
GTCACCTCGATAAAATACCCGAACGCTCCATTGTACTTTACTTTGAGGTTGGAAATTCCTGTTTTTTCACGCTCGCCGGCCTCAAGTTCGAGAATCCATCTTTTCCCCCCGCCGGCAAGATCGCGCAGACGATCAAACTCCTGATCGTATTCTGCCCGAATTACCCGGCCTCCCTCTCCCTTTACATCCAACTTGATCTCAGCGGGCAGTTCCTCTTCCAATGCCCGGTTTAATAGATCTCCAAGATCTTCAAAAAGTTCGATCCGGCTGGCCAAAGATTGGATGGCAGGAAAGTCTTTACCGAGCTCGGATAGGCTCTGGCGAATAGCGGGCAGTCCACGGACTGTTGCCCGCAAACCTCCAAGTTCGCGTGGGCGAACCACCCGGTTGCGCAACCGGCCAAGGATGCGCTCTAAATCGGCTCCATGCCGTAAAGTCTCCCTCACCTCTTCAACCGCCCTTGGGGATCGGGAAAATTCATCCACACAGGCCTGGCGTCTTTGAATCTCCGCCAAGTCGCGCTCGGGACGGGCAAGAAAACTTTCCACCAAGCGGGCACCTGCTGGACTTGCAGTGTCGTCCATACAATCGAGTAATGACCCCTTACGGGCCTGAGCAGAAGTACGAAAAACTTCAAGGTTTCGTTGGGTCGCTGGGTCGAGTAAAAGAGCAGCTCCCGCCCGGTATTCTTCTATCCTGTTTAAATTTCCGGGCTTCCCCTTGAGCACATCCTGAGCATAGACCAGCACGGCACCAGCCGGACCAAGCCCACCGTGTTCAAGATCAATCCCAAAGCCCTCCAGGTTCATCACACCGAGGCTTTCCATAACTTCACGTGCTCCCGAACGTTGATCAAAGTCAAAGTCTGGCCTTTCCGTACGGGTAATTTCTCCCAAGGCCCGATCAATTTCATCGCTCAATGCCTTGCCATTTTCCATCATCTCTAAACGCCTGCCCAAGCTTTCCGGCATTAAGACCTCCCGAGGAGAAAGGGAATGTAGCACTGAAAATAAATCTCCCGGTTTGGTTTGTGCGGAAAGAGCAAACTTCCCGGTCGATAAATCGAGCCAGGCAGCACGGGCTCCCTTTTTATCAAGGTCGAGAGCGAGGAGAAAATGATTATGTGAAGCCTCCAACTGGCGATCCTCCAAGACCGTGCCTGGGGTTAGAATACGGGTAATTCCCCGCTTCACCAGCTTACCAGGCTGGGGAGCTTCCAACTGGTCACAAATTGCCACCTTTTTCCCCTGAGCGAGTAGCTTACTCAAATAAGATTCAGCAGCATGGGAGGGAATTCCCGCCATAGGCATATCATGCCGCTTGGTCAGGGTAATTCCAAGCAAGGCGGCACCCTGCTCGGCATCGGTCTCAAACATCTCATAGAAATCCCCAAGGCGGAAAAGCAACAAGGTATCATCCTCGAGGCTTTGCCGGGCCTCGCGGTATTGTTTCATCATGGGAGTGTCCGAGCTCATGCAGGAAAGCTTCCAAGCAATCCCTGAGCGAGGGATTCGTCAAGGGAATGAAATTGACGTGAGAAAAAAACTAGAAATTTGCCCCCACTCCCAACTCAATCAAGTGCTGGAAGGAACCATCAAAAGATTCATTGGAGGTTAACCCAAGCAAGCGGTATCCCAACCGGGCAGAATAGTTTTGGGAAAACATGTATTCCAATCCCATTGAAAAATCATAGGTGAAAACCAGTGAAGAATCGGCACCACTTTTAGTTGAGTCATTGCCCCATTTCCCGCGACTCTTAACTTGAACATCAACATAGTTTTTACGCCAAGCAAATCCAGCACCTAGACCACCATAGGTTGAAAGTTTTTGACTGAGCGAGATAGTATATCCAGCTCCCAATGAAAGAGAAAATGACTCCTCCGTACCAAAAACCTTATACTCTTTATTTAAATCATTTTTAAAATCAAGATTTTGATTTTCCAAATATTGGTAAGCTACACGCACATAAGCCATCCAGTTATCCCATCTTCTAGCAGCAGATACTCCGATGGAGTTACCCCACTCACCATCCAAATCATCGTCAAGATTGTCTTGTGAAAAATTTGTGGATGTTGCCACAGCAAATCCAACCAAAGGCATTAAGTAGTAATCTCCTTTTCGTTGCTGAGTCGTAGGCACCACCCGAACAACCTCCGATTGGTAAACAGTGGGTGACTCTTCTGTAATAGGCTCTTCGGGGATTGGCAAGGGCTCCACCATCGGCCCTGGCAATTGGTCGTAAGATTGCTGGGCATCCGTCTCCAGTTGTACAGGAGCAAGAGACTCATTGCGGTCGATCAAGTCAATCGGCTCGGTGCCCGACATTTCACTGAGGCGGTTGGAAAGATCAAGAGCTCGTTGTTCCATCTGCAGGAACCTGCGCTGAAGCTCCGAAACAGGAGCACTATCGCTGTTTTGCCCCCACACAGAACCGTATATGGATAAAGCAAAGAAAACGGAAGCAATGCGTAAAAAAATACTCACAGGTCGTATGGAAAACGATTTAATAAGAAAAATCAAACTGAAGAATCCTGTTAAGGGTTGAAGACTTAGCAAAACGGTTCAACTCGATAATTATTTGTAAAGCCTCACTATCCGAAAAGTAAGAACTATTCTCAATATACTCTCCAAGGCCCTCGAGACTGGGCAGAATCTCAATAATCTCATCCCGCACCTGCATACGAACGAAGTCTTTTTCGTAATAGAGTACATCCTGATCTGTTCGTAAGAACCAACCACCTGTATCGTTTACACCACCTTCCCAATGCAACCATTGCTGAAGCCCCTGATGGTAGACCCATCTGAAATATTTATCCCCCGTCCAAAACCAACCGAGATTTTCACGCCACATCCAGGAGGCATCAAGCAATTGATCAGGCTGATGAACGTAAACCCAACCCATTTCCATATGATAAATCCAATTTTCACGTCCCTGTGAAATATCCTGATAATAGGAACCCAAAAACATTAAATTTGTCCAGTCAGGCATCTCTGCACTGGTAGCCACCCAGATACGGGCAGTTGCAGTGTCTTCTAAACCTTGGTCGATCAAACGGTATTGAAAACTATCCTCGCCCATAAATCCCTTAGGTGGAACATATTTAAAGACTCCTCGAACCAAAGAAGTATTAAGATTTACTCCGTTAGCAGTTTGGGAACTTATCCATTCAACCTGATAAGAACTTTTTTCTGCTGGATCGTCGGGTCCAGAATGATCGTTCTTTAAGACATCGATCAAAATAGTCGGATTGGAAAATCTACTTTCCTGATAAAAATATTTGAGATCATCCACTGCCACTGGGGGGTCGTTTACTGGGGATATTAAAAGTTCAATTATTTGAGAACGTGTTGAAAAATCATCAGAAACAAGCACCCCGAAGGAATCCAATCCATAGTAGTCCACATTGGGCCGATAGCTAAAAGCACCACCTGCTGTATTAGCAAGACCATGATTTGCCTGAAACTCTATCTCGTACTTCACCACATCCCCATCTTCATCAAAGGATTCAAAGGTTTCAAAAAGTTCACCATCTTCGGATAAGGAATAATTCTTCTGGAGTAGAACAGGCGCGTCGTTGGCATCTTCCAATTCAACAAATATAGTTTGATTTGTTTCAAACACACCGTCGGAAACCCCGATAACTACCTCAAATATACCATCAGTATTTGAATCTTTTGGGGCTTCAAAATTCCGAAGTGATGTAAAATGAAGAGACCCGTTGGACTCGTTGATCGAGAAGAATCCCGCGTCTGCCCCCTTGGCAACCCGGTAAGCCAAGTTGGTGGTTTCGTTATCTTCCGCCGTTACTTGGGTTATAAAAAGACGGTCTTCGGGAATGGTTAACTGGTAGAAAGTTTCGCCTCCTCCACTGGTATAATATGGAGGACTTTCATCCTGATCGGCAACCACTACAAACACAGTATAAGTTTGCCCTAAAGCGGAGTCATTTAAATCGATCAAAAGTTCGTAACGATTATCCTCGTTGGAATCATTCGCATCCTCAAAATCAAAACCGCCAGGATAAATGCTTTCGAGAATTCCATTATTTGAAAGGGTAAAAAGTTCAGCATCTATGCCCCCGATAATGCTGGCATTGGGGTCCTCAAGTTTATCGGGGTCAGAAACCTGAAGGTCGGCAACGAAGGATTGATTCTCAGGAATGGTAAAGGTCGTTCCTTGGAGTCCTGCCTTGAGAACGGAAGAAGGTAGACTGTCTGGTAAGTTGTTTATGAAAATGGTCAAGTTGTGCTCAGTACGAGGGGAATAAGGATCTTGTAAACCCAATTGGGCAACGTAGCCAAGTTCGGTACCATCTCGTTCATAATCGGACAATCGATCCTGTTTAAAATAGAGGACATTGCCCAGAACTTCAAAGTCGGGATCAGCTTGGTTCCAAGTCGTCCAAACCATAGAGTCACCATCTCCATCATAAGACAGTAATTCCAGTACCTTGGCCACCCCTTCATCTCTGGTAACCAAATTCGGGATCCTAGCAACGGGGTCATCGTTTACGGGCAGTACATCAACCTTAAACTGAATGATCACAGGCAATCCGGAACGGTTCAATGCTTCAATGAAGAACTCGTCCATTCCAGAATAATTCCCGTCTGGTTGATAAGAGATAGAAAAATTATTTTCTATGCTTGCGATCCCATGGGATGCTTCACGAAATACCCCGTATCCGGCAATTCCCCCACCCACATTTGAGGAGTCGACTGCCTGAAGGTCAGACAATGGAAGAAGTAACAGATTATCCTCAATCATCACTTGCTCCTGAGCAAGAAAGGTTGGAGTTACCAAAGGAGGTTCAGCACCTTCCTGTATTTGGATGGTAATTTCTTGCTCGTCAGAAAGGCCCGCATCATCAGTTATGCGGACAATAACGCGGTAATCGTTGTTAGCATTGAAATCCTTGGGGTTTTCAAAGTCTGGTAGGTAAGGAAAGCTAACCACCCCTGTTTGCGGGTCTACAGTAAAGACATCACTTCGAAACTGTAAATGCCCACTTGATGCATTAATTTCAAAAAACTCGAAATCCTGCCCACCTGCCAAGTCGAATATCGTTCCTTCTTTAACCAACAAATTTGATTCTGGATTAAAAGAGTCTATTGATTGGGCTACAGTAAAACTATGCTCAGCGTGATTAATTTGGTTAGCTAAACTCGTAAAAACTGGAGGCTCATTTACCGGTAATACTTTTAATATAATTTTCTTTTGGTCGGATTGTGTTGGCTGGTCGGGATAGGCTGGTTTTTTTCGCACTTCAACGACTAATTCGTATTGGTTGTCCTGATCGAAATCTTTAGGGTCTTCGAAGTCGGGTGCATTCTTAAAAAATAGTTTTCCTCCTGCACCAAACTTTGTCTCATCGAATAAAGCTGCATTTTCGCTAACCACATCTCCACCTTCGGGCTGAAAAAACCGGAATTCAACAACATCGACGCGTCTATCCAAATCGAGCACCTGTAGAGATTGAATGCCAGAGTCCTCGGCAACTTTAAGCACCTTAATTACATCAAAGATGATTTTAGGCTCATTATCGACTTCCCGATGCTTTAGTTGAAAAATGTAGGGTTCATTAACCTCCCCAACAATCAAGGACGGATCACCGTCCGCCCCAAAATAAAAAGGAGAAATCAAGCCGGGTTTTTGAGGGCGATCGGGCCAACCATCGAGCACATCAGGAAATTCTGACTCATCGGTAAATGCATTCTTAGGGGACCCAAAACCGTTTGCTAGGCCCAATGAAACCATTACCTGCTCATCCTCTACAAAAACTAAATCAGGTCTATCATTGCCGAGAAGGTCGAGTACTTTTATTGAAGTAACTTTCTTACCCGCACTAAGAAAAGAGTTTTGAAACAATCCAGAGCCTAGGTTTTGTATTTGGGTCAATCCCTCATCTGAACCGATCAAAAGATCCGAACAGGAGAATCCGTCATCTAATTTATTTGCATCATTGGGGTTATATATTTGTAGCACCCTTGGCCGCGTTAAACTGGCTACCACTCCTGCATAAGAAAAACCTCCCATTCCATCATTCGAGTACCAAAGAACTTCGTTAGCATTTAAGTAGGCGATCACCAAATCGAGGTCGTAATCTCCGTCAACATCCTGGGCAACAACCTGGGAAATTTTGCCTCTTTGCAAACGATCTGAAGCACGGTCCAAGTCGATCGTTATAATCTTATCCCCAAAGGGTAGATTCCCTTGGGGGTTATTAAGAAAGAGGGCTGCTCCCGGTTTATCTTCGCCAAATTCATGGTAGCAAACCAACAAGTCCAAAGAACCGTCAAAATTAAGATCTTCCACGAGTGCAGAAGTGGGAGAACCCTGGATCGCTGCCGACATGACATCTTTCAAACCTTGATGAGCATTGAAGGTGCCTGTGCCGTCGTTTTCAAAATAAAGAATACTTCGACTTGTCAAGGCTACCACATCGTTTATGCCGGCATTTCGCAAGTCCCCCGATACCGCGTGCCTCCCGGACCAATCAAGCGGACCCGATACGGACTCAACTGATAGACTATCAAACGCAAGACTTGCTTTGGTTGCAGTTTTTTGGTGAGGAATAAAAGCTGCCCCCAATTCGGTCATAATCAACATATCCGGAAACTTAACTGGGGATTCCGCATCAAACACCTCAATATCAACAACAAATGATTCGTTCTCTAGAATTTCAATTTCAGACAGGGCAGGAAGTGGTGGCAAGGGATCTAAAATTTCGAAAGTGAAATCATCATCAAGAACTTTTATGTAAAAAGGTTCCACCACCCTATCGGAATAGCTCGGTCGACCATCCTGAACTGGACTAACCTGCATTCTTACCTCGTAAAGGTTGTTCCCGTTTGTACTTTCCGGATTTTCATAATCGGGAGGGAATAAAAAGGACAGTTTATTGGAAGAGGAATTAAATTCGAATAAATGATCGTCCGGACCCTCCTGCGATATTTCGATCAATAAATTTTTGTTTTGATCTTTAGTTGAAGCATTTATTTCAAAATATTCCACCTTTTGCTCGACGATGCTAAAGTTTGCGTCTTCAAAAACGGGATCATACTTGGCGGCAAAGATAGGTGGCTCAACATTGTTAACGACCTGCACTTCTACGAGCATCTCATTGAATTTTGCTTCATCGTTAAATTCGGTTATGCGAATAAGTGCCTGGTATCGATTATCCAACCCAAGATC
>NZ_CAXLML010000165.1:0-6729 GCF_964187505.1 Candidatus Chordibacter forsetii | reverse complement strand
GCCAGGAACTGGTCAAAACTCTTCATGCCAAAGGCATGCCCACCATACTTGCTGTTTGGGGTCCACTCTTTCATTTGCTGCGGGTCGGCAGTGGTTTGCGCGTTATTGACCGCGGCACAATAGAGTCGGGTGGATTCGCGAGCGATTGGGTCATCACTTGTGAGGTCAGCCAGATCGTCGTGGTAAAGCAACCACAGGCTGGTGCAGGCACCAGCGGAACCTCCTGCCGCTGCAATGCGAGTCTTGTCTATATTCCACTCAGCTGCCTTGCTACGGACAAACTGCAAAGCACGGGCCGCATCATGTAAGGGGGCTTTCACCGGTGGCTCAATATCCGAGTTGCTTTTGATCAGGCGATAGTTAATCGCTACCACGGAAATACCCGCTTTCAACAAGGCAGGTGCATCGACAAAACGATTAAGCCTTTCTTTGCTCCCATTTTTCCACCCCCCACCATGAATAACGAAGGTAAGAGGAGTTGGTTTGTCTGATTTTGCTTTCCAGAAATCGAGCACATGGCGCTCATGTGAACCATAAGCAACCTCGCTCAATGTGGGCTTGGGGATGGAACCAGCATACTGTTCCTTTTTGCCGGCCTTGCTGACATTTCGTGCATTGAGTGGCTTCCCCTCTGTGTGCAAATTCAGCTGGCTGGCTAAACTTAAGATTAATAAAAATAAAGAGCTTTTATATTTCATGTTTTTAAGAGTTGAAACGATCAGCGGGTGGATGTTCCTTTTTCGATTTCTGCCAATCGTTCTTCCATACGCTTTACTCGGTTGGGGTGCTTGGTCCTCAGGTTTGTCTTTTGGGCAAGGTCACTGGACAGCTCAAACAAGAGAGCAGGCGCATCGAGGGAATCTCCCTGCCAGTCCTCCTCATACCAGCCGGGCTCCTCGGTAATCCCTCCCCGGCGCAAATAAGCCCAGTCTCCCTGCCTCAGTCCGAGCTTCCCATTGGCGGCATGGTAGACCAATTCTGTCCGCACAGGCTGATCCGAAAGTAGAGTGGGCAAAACATCGAGGCTATCCTCCGCCACTCCGTCTTCCAAAGGCACCCCTATCATACCGGCTATGGTGGCAAAGAGATCTGCAAGTGATAGAGTGGAATCTATGCGGCGACCATCTTTGATTCCTCCCTTGGGCCAGGATGCGATGAAAGGAACACGGTGCCCGCCCTCAAGCAGGTCCCGCTTCAATCCACGCAGCAAACCGGACGGGTTGTGTTGATGCTTCTGGATCAAGTCACGCATAAACGGAGCCGGTCCGTTATCGCTCGAAACAATCAGAAAAGTATTCTCATATACGCCCGCCTCTTTGAGTGTGGCCACAATTTCCCCGACCGCCTGATCGGTCTGAGCTATGTAATCCCCATAAGGCCCTGCCTGAGTCTTACCCTGAAACTCATCCAATGGAACGATGGGGGAATGTGGGGAAGTGGTGGAGAAATAAAGGAAGAAGGGATCAGCGCTCTTGCTTTGTTTTTTTATGGTTTCAACAGCCTTGGCGGTAATCATCGGCATCACCTGATCGAGTTGCCAATCCTTTTGCCCCGGGCCGATCCCATGGATATAGCCACCCGACATCACCTGCTGTTTTCTGAGTTTTCCTCCATCCACATCAATGGGGTCACAGGTTAAACGATCATTTTCAATAAAGGCATAGGGGGGCATATTGGGCACATCATCCCCAAAGTAATAATCAAACCCAGCCCCCAAGGGTCCCCCCTGGATGGGCTTCGACCAATCAAACATCTCGCAGGTCGCCTTGCTCGTTCCTGTACCAATGACCGAATTGGGTGGTTTCACCCCACCCTTCCAGGGCCAGTCAAACCCGAGATGCCACTTGCCCACGCAGGCGGAATAATATCCCTTGCTCTTAAGAATTTTGGGCAAAGTTACCCGGTCAGGTGCGATGAAGGATTCTTTCCATGGGTTGAGCCGGCTAATCTTTCGGCGCCATGAATACCGCCCGGTAAGCATGGAGTAACGGCTGGGGCTACATACAGTGCTTGGAGAATGGGCATCGGTTGCCCACACCCCTTCCTCGGCCAGCTTATCCATATGCGGTGTTTTTACTTTGGATTCGGCATTAAGAAAGGAGACATCCCCATAGCCCAGATCGTCCGTCAGGATAATCACGATATTGGGCTTACCCGGCTCCTTGGCTCCGAGGCTTACCAGCCAGCATGCAGCGATGAAAAAGCTAAACAATAGGTTTTGTTTTCTGAATGTCATATTTGTAATGGATTGATTCCAGCTAGGATAGGATGGTCGTTTTATTTCTGACCGCTTCCTGCTTTGGGATAGATTGATTTGATCTGCCAGGCGGAGAACCTTTTGACAATCAGGTCACCTCCTTTGCCAAACAGGCTGATGTGAAGATCATCGGCGTCATAGTCATGCCACGCCACAGCGGCCTGGCGGTCGTTGGCAAAGACCTCGATCAGATGTTTGTCGATGAAGATGCGCAGGGTGAGGTCTTCCCCGTCCTCCAGCTCGAAGGGCGGCTGGATGTAGCCGACATTCAGGTTCTTGCTGCCCTTGCCGGATGAGATGGTGAAGCCGTCGCTGCCGTCCTGATCACACAGCACCTTGAGGCCGAACTCCTTGGCCGAGGGGGCTTCCAGAACAAGCTCTAACTCCATGGTGTCACCGCTGATCCCCTCGAGGAGATGGGTGGTGTCACTGTTGACCGTAATGTCCTTAAAGGTTTTTTCATCGGCTCGTAATTTCTTGAGTTCACGCAGGGGTTTGATGAGCAAGGTGCCCTCATCGGAAAGACTCAGCTCGCGCGGCAGGGACTGGATGCCGGTTTGGATCTTGCCTGCCAAGACTTCATTGAAATCTATTTCTATTTCTCTAGGCACTGTATTTTTCTTTTTCGACACGACCGTGGTGCACCAGGACCACATCACTCTGCGGCCATCGGGTGTCAGCAGGGATTCAGGCGCAAAGAAGTCCCAGGCGGCCCAGTTCATCATGCCATGCTGCTCGGGCAGGAATTGCTCGTCTTTGAAATCGCCGATGAAATAACGGCAGCCCAGGTCATGGCTGATGCAGAGTAGCACCCACTTATCTCCCATTTTAAACATATTCGGGCAGGAGATGTCCTCGTCTCTTCCCACCCCAAGTTTCTCTTCGTCAAAATCCGGGTGAAGCAACTCGCCGATATAGTCCCAGTCTTTGAGGTTGTTAGACTTCATGATCACCGGAGGTTCGCTGCTACTGCGGGCATTGAGTGCATAGTAAACCCCGTTGTTAATCCACAGGTCGGGATCGAAGTATGACATCTCCGTGATGTCCTTACCGTCCTTGTCCCTCGGGAGAACAAGTTCGGGTTCGCTCCACTGGTTTAGATGATCGTCCAGGGCGTAGGAAATCCAATTCTTACTCGATGACTTGCCGTGGTAGATGATTCCTGGTTTGCCTTCCTTGGTAAAAAATCCAGTGCCGCTGAACATGCCATGCCCCATTCTTTTGGGACCCAGCACGGTGGGATGCCAAGTCCAGTGCACCATATCTGTGCTGGAGACATGCCCCCAGTCCGGCCCTAAATCACGACCCTTCTCTTTTTTGCGAGCCGCACGGTCTTTGTAAATGTAGTGCAGGTGGTAGCGTCCCTTCCAGAAGAAGGCTGGGTTGGGGTCACCGGGTACTGCATGCCCGGGGCCCGGGTGGGCGAGGTGGTAAGTCAGCCAGCTCTCAGGCGGGTTCTTCGGCATCGTCGGGGTCACGTCGGCAGCTTTCGATACCGGTGCACTGAAGGCGGAAGTGATGAGGACAGTGATGAGTAGTGTTTTGGATGCGTCCATTATAGTACTTCCTTGCAGACTAGTCAGAAATGCCGAGCTTATCCTCAATCTCTTCGAGTGAAATGTTCTTGGTCTCCGGCATGAGGAACATGGCCCATAACAACTGAAGAATCATACAGACGGTGTAGAAGACGAATATATGACCCACATTGATCTCAGCAAACATCGGAAACGACCATGAGATGGCCGCAGCCATGAACCAATGCGTAAATGAACCCAGAGCCTGTCCGCGCGCCCTTACCCGGTTGGGGAAGACCTCGGATATGTATACCCAGATAACAGCACCCTGCCCGAATCCGTGCGCTGCAACGAATGCGATCAGCCCCCACAACACGACCTGGCTACCAATACCGGATACTGGGGTGCCATGTTCGAGGAACGCTTTGAAATCCGCGCCGTAGGTGTAGAAAGCCCAGGCAATGGCACTCAGGCTGATAATATATCCGATTGAACCGGCAATCATCAGCTTGCGACGCCCGAAATGGTCGATAACGATCAAGGCCAGCATTGTAAATACCAGCATGGAAAAACCGACGGCTGTGGATGTAAGCAGACCTTCAGAAAAACCTGCCATCTCGAAGATGCGCGGAGAGTAGTAGAGCACGGCATTGATACCGGAGAGTTGGTTGAATGCGGCTATCGCGATGGCCAGCATGATCGGCTTGCTGTATTTCCTGCAGAAGAACGGCTCATTGAGCGAATGGTGATCCATATCCAGAGATCTCTTGATATCGTTGATCTCGTCATCCACGCTGTTGTGGTCCGTACCGACACGATTCAGGACAGCTCTCGCCTCATCCTCCAAGCCTTTTGTTAGCAGCCATCTCGGGCTGCGTGGGGTCAGGAAAAGTAGCAAGAAGAAGGCCAGTGCCGGAAAGGCCTCAACGCCAAACATCCAGCGCCACTCCAGTGCGCCAAGGTCAAGGCCTCCGACGATGTAGTTTGAAACATAGGCCATCAGAATGCCGAAGATCACATTGAACTGCGTGATTGCGACAAACCGACCGCGCTTGTTGGCCGGGCTGATCTCAGCAATATACATCGGAGCAACAACCGATGCGCCGCCGACAGCAAGTCCGCCGAGAAGGCGGAAGAGTGAGAAGGACATCCAGCTCCATGCCAGACCACTTCCCACCGCGGACACAAAGTACATCACGGCAATGATGAACAGGGTTTTCCTGCGCCCATACCTATCGGCCTGCTTGCCAACGATGATTGAGCCGATGATCGTACCGATAATCGCAGTGGCACAGGTGAAACCATGCCAGAACCCGTACGATCCAAAGCCCAGCCTATCAGCCAGATTTCGATAATCATCAGCGAAAAAAGCTCTCAGCTCCTGCTCCGCACCGGAGATTACTGCGGTATCAAAACCGAACAAGAATCCGCCCAAGGCGGCAACCAGTGCACTTCTTAGAAGAAAACCATTCATATTTATTTTTGCTCCTATTTTCTATCTTTTGTTTTTTGTTCTATTTTATTTTCATCTGCTTTCGCCTCTGGATTGAAGGGGCGAAATGATGATATTTATTTAGTGTGTGTTTTCTGCTCCCTTCCAGCTTTGGGATAGATCGACTTCATCTGCCAGGCGGAGACCTTCTTGACTTTCAAGTCCCCTCCTTTGCTAAACAGGCTTACATGCAGGTCCTTGGGTTTATAGTCATACCACGCCACAGCGGCCTGGCGGTCGTTGGCAAAGACCTCGATCAGGCGTTTGTCGATGAAGATGCGCAGGGTGAGATCCTCGCCTTCCTGTAGTTCAAAGGGAGGTTGGATGTAGCCGACATTCAGGTTCTTGCTGCCCTTGCCCGATGAGATGGTGAAGCCGTCGCTGCCGTCCTGATCACACAGCACCTTGAGGCCGAACTCCTTGGCCGAGGGGGCTTCCAGAACAAGCTCTAACTCCATGGTGTCACCGCTGATCCCCTCGAGGAGATGGGTGGTGTCACTGTTGACCGTAATGTCCTTAAAGGTTTTTTCATCGGCTCGTAATTTCTTGAGTTCACGCAGGGGTTTGATGAGCAAGGTGCCCTCATCGGAAAGACTCAGCTCGCGCGGCAGGGACTGGATGCCGGTTTGGATCTTGCCTGCCAAGACTTCATTGAAATCTATTTCTATTTCTCTAGGCACTGTATTTTTCTTTTTCGACACGACCGTGGTGCACCAGGACCACATCACTCTGCGGCCATCGGGTGTCAGCAGGGATTCAGGCGCAAAGAAGTCCCAGGCGGCCCAGTTCATCATGCCATGCTGCTCGGGCAGGAATTGCTCGTCTTTGAAATCGCCGATGAAATAACGGCAGCCCAGGTCATGGCTGATGCAGAGTAGCACCCACTTATCTCCCATTTTAAACATATTCGGGCAGGAGATGTCCTCGTCTCTTCCCACCCCAAGTTTCTCTTCGTCAAAATCCGGGTGAAGCAACTCGCCGATATAGTCCCAGTCTTTGAGGTTGTTAGACTTCATGATCACCGGAGGTTCGCTGCTACTGCGGGCATTGAGTGCATAGTAAACCCCGTTGTTAATCCACAGGTCGGGATCGAAGTATGACATCTCCGTGATGTCCTTACCGTCCTTGTCCCTCGGGAGAACAAGTTCGGGTTCGCTCCACTGGTTTAGATGATCGTCCAGGGCGTAGGAAATCCAATTCTTACTCGATGACTTGCCGTGGTAGATGATTCCTGGTTTGCCTTCCTTGGTAAAAAATCCAGTGCCGCTGAACATGCCATGCCCCATTCTTTTGGGACCCAGCACGGTGGGATGCCAAGTCCAGTGCACCATATCTGTGCTGGAGACATGCCCCCAGTCCGGCCCTAAATCACGACCCTTCTCTTTTTTGCGAGCCGCACGGTCTTTGTAAATGTAGTGCAGGTGGTAGCGTCCCTTCCAGAAGAAGGCTGGGTTGGGGTCACCGGG
>NZ_CAXLML010000164.1:0-12051 GCF_964187505.1 Candidatus Chordibacter forsetii | reverse complement strand
AACCTGACGAAAAATAACCGTATTAAGTCCACGGAGGTCTCGAATGGAGTAAGATACCTCATAGGATTGACTTTGCCCCCGAGGAGGTGCTTCAGATTCCGCCGTATTGGCGTTCGCCAAAAGAATTTGTGGGGCTCCATTAATTTGAACACCAGAGGTTAAATCATTTCCTAAAAAGTCGAGTGCTTTTACCCATGGATCGATTTTTCGCCAAGTTATACCTTCTGCAGGTGCTCGCATTTCCACCTCCATCCGCCCCCCATTACTATATACTTTAACGAGTGGGTCTGTGTTGTTGTTCTGCCCCAAAAGTTGTAATTCAGGATGACCGCCTTGAAAAAACTCAATGTCTCCTCCCGCGAGCGTCTCACCAGTAACTGAAGAAGGCACAGTAGGCGCACTAGGTTGAGGGGTCGGAATATCAACCGTAGGAGCCATGGTCATATCTTCAAAGGAGAAATCGGCAGCTACAGTTTCGGCCATTTCAATTTCAAAAAATAAATCAGTGGCTAATTCGTGAATTTCTTCCCACCCGCCAGCCGAGTTGCCCACCGTTGTGCTCAAAGGTACGGAATCGGGCATGGTGGGAAACATATCATTATCAGATGTTTCTAAATCATTTGAATCGGCAAACTCAGAATACCCAGAAAATACGCTCGCCAAGGGTGGAGGGGTGAAACCATCAGTAAGGGCTGGCCCATATGTCGATGAGAGATCAACTAATTCTCCAGTTTGACTAGCTACCGGAGCTCCCAGTTTACTAGTGGCTAATTGAATCGATTGACCGGAAAGCAAAGATACGACCGTTCCGCCAGTATCAGTAAAATCAATATCCCCAGAAATTAGATTAATTCCGCCCATAATATCGCCAGTTACCGAATTTCGCACGGCCATCAATTGAAACATGGTTCCACGAATCCCCGCCGTACCCAGAGGGCTAGTAAGTTTCATCGAAGATCCCTTTTTGAGCTTTGGTGCCTTGACCACCAAGTTTCCATAATCTAAGTGAGCAGAAAGTTCCGACTGTGTTGGTTCTTCTTCCAGCTTTCCTGGATCAATCGTGCCTGCCACTATGCCTTCCAATTGTTTGTAAGTACGAAGATAAAAACGACTTCCTGGCTTGATAGTGATAAGCGTCCCATTCGAAAAAAGAAGTGCAACTTTACCAGTCTTACCTGTGGTTAACATGGTTTTTGGATTAACTTTTTTTCCAACACTGGTAGGCCCCATTTGAACTTTAAAGTCGTCCACCATGTTAAGAGAACTCACCTCTCCCTCAATCGAGGCAACAATAATGCTGGGCGTAACTTTTTTACCAAGTGCCGGAAAGACAGAAAATACAAAGGCCAAAAACAAACAGAAACAAGATCGATTGGGTACAAATCGATCAAGAATGAATGAGCGGAATGAAGGGCGAAACATCTAAACTTTTATAGTAGAGGAGAAAAACCGCCCTCCGCAAGAGGTTTTTACCCCTGAAATTTAAAGATTCTAATCTCCAATTTCTTTGGAGTAAGCATCTGCATCAAGCAAAGAACCAATAGAGTCTGTTTGATCCGGACGAATTTTAATCATCCAACCGTTTCCATAAGGGTCAGAGTTTACATTCTCAGGCGAATCATTTAGGGAATCATTCACCTCAATAACTTCCCCAGTCACTGGCATGTAAAGGTCGGATGCCGCCTTAACGGACTCGACCACCCCAAAAACGGCTTTATCTTCGAATCTGGCCCCAATTTCGGGCAACTCCACAAAAGTGACATCTCCCAAGCTATCTTGGGCATGATCGGTAATGCCGATTACAAAATCTGATCCCTCCATCTTTACCCATTCATGGTCGGAGGTGTATTTTAGTTCATTTGGAATACTCATTTAACAGAATTCGATTTGAAGCAGAGCTGCCATGACTTCAAGGCAAAAAGTTAAAGATTATGGATTACCAATATGTACACCGTCCGCAACCACTCCGTTTTTAGTAACAATTAAAATACCGTCCCGGATATAAACATTTTCCCCGGCATCGGCCCAACCCTCTTCCAAACCTTTGGGGCTAAGGAAAACATTTTTTCCAATCCTCGCATTTTTATCGATTATTGCATCCTGTATTTGGGCTCCCTGCCCAACTCCCAGTTCAGGAATATTAGGATCGGCATGATCTTCGTAAAAGTCAGCACCCACCATGACTACACTTTCCAAGTTGCAACCATCACCAACCATAGAACGCTCACCCAATACGCAACGATTTAGAGTCGACTCGCCAATCATACTTCCTGAGGCAATTATTGTGCGCGTGACCAAACATTTGCCCAACTTGGCAGTCGGCAAAATATCAGGACGATTATAAATGGGTCTTTCTCCCTCATAAAAATCAAATGCGGGCACCTCATCGGTAAGCTGTAAATTTGCATCAAAGAAGGCTTTTACTGTTCCTATATCCTCCCAATAATCATCAAAAATATGACAACGGATGTCTTTTTTCTCTACTAAGGATGGTATTATCTCCTTACCAAAATCTGTCGCATCCCCCTTGAGAGCGTCTTCCATTGCTGTGGCGGTGAATACATAAATCCCCATTGATGCCAAGCAACGATCCTCCATACCATCTGCCGATTTAAGTTCAGGCGGGACTAAACGGGAAATAACTTCAGGGTCAGTAGGTTTCTCAACAAAATCCACAATTTTGGCATTCTCACCGACTCGTAACAAACCAAGCCCGGAAGCCTCACTTAGTGGTACAGGTTTGGCAGCAACTGTCACATCCGCACCGCGCTCCAAATGCTCTTTCACCATCTTGGAAAAATCCATCCGATAGAGTTGATCTCCAGAAAGTATAACAAACACATCCTGTGGCTTGGCATGAAAATGGATCATATTTCTACGAACTGCATCGGCTGTACCCTGGTACCAATCATCTCCGTGCTCAGTTTGCTCAGCAGAGAGAATCTCGACATAGCCTCTACCAAAACGATCAAAACGATAAGCATCGGCTACATGACGATGCAAAGACTCGGTATTAAATTGGCTGAGTAAATAAATTTGGTTATATCCGGAATTGATACAATTGCTTATAGGAATATCCACCAATCTATATTTGCCTCCCAAGGGAACTGCAGGTTTGCAGCGTAGTTTGGTAAGTGGGTAAAGACGAGTACCTCGGCCGCCTCCCATGATTACACAATGAACGGAATAGGGAGCTGGGCTGTATTTGGATTTCTTCATTGGCTGGTTCCTTTAATATTACAAGCTCGCATTTGCGAGAGGTTTGTTTACTCAATACCATGTGGAAATCGAAAGTCCCTCAACCGCAAACACAAAAATAAAAGCAACACAGATTTTGCTCGTTCTTCGACAATTTGTTACCTAAGCATCGCTTCTTGTAAAACCGTGGAATCCAACATTTCTTTCGACCCTACCCCATCTAAGTTCAAAGAACTTTCTAAGTCCTTTGATTTAATTGCTGTTCAATCCCGCTTCAGTGCCGATTCCGAAACCCCCTTGTCTGCATACTCCAAGTTATCAGACCAAAAACCGGCCTTTCTTTTCGAATCGGTAGTTGGTGGAGAACAAGTTAGCCGGTTTTCCTTCGTTGGGTTTTCGCCAAGGAAAATTATTTCCTCTGCTCAAGAAACTACCACTATTTGGGAAGCGGGAATGAAAAAGAAATCTATCTCTACTCCTGAAGATCCTTTAAAATTGGTGGAAGATGAAATTTCTAACCTCCGCTACTTCAGTCCTCTAAAAGACGGCAGGTTCTCCGGCGGAGCAGTTGGTTATTTGTCCTATGAATATGCCAACAGAGTTGAACCTTCCGTACCACTGCCCCCGAAGGATGAACTCGGCCTTCCGCTTCTCTACTTTATGGTTACGGATCTTTTGCTAATTTTTGATCACGCCCATCAAAGCCTTACCATTTGTGCAAATGTCACTCCAGGAGATGATCCAAATAACGCCTATGAATTGGCCTGTGAAAGAATTCGTCAAACTCGAGACCGTTTGCTCGCCCCATCTTCTTTATCCCCTGCACCTCTATGCGATGTGGGCGAACCTCCCGTACCAGCTGGAAATTTCAATCAAGACGAATTTGAAAGCTTGGTCGAAAAGACGAAAGAATATGTTCGGGCCGGAGATGTAATTCAAACTGTGCTTTCTCAAAGGTTTGAAATTCCTTTTACTGGGGATCCAATTCATTTGTATCGCTCGATCCGAGCAGTCAACCCATCTCCATACATGTTCCTCCTGGAAGGTGAGGATTTTTCTATCGTGGGAGCTTCGCCCGAAGTGCATGTCCGCTTGCAAGAAGGAGAGGTTCTAATCCGTCCGATTGCGGGAACTCGCCCGAGAGGGAAAACGGCACAAGAAGACAAATTATTAGAGGAAGAACTTCTTGCTGACGAAAAGGAAAAGGCTGAACACTTAATGTTGGTTGATCTCGCCCGTAACGACATCGGTCGAGTCTGCGAGATTGGCAGTATACGAGCGGCCGAATACATGACCATCGAGCGGTACTCCCATGTTATGCATATAGTATCCGAGGTTTTGGGAAAATTATCTACCGACAAAAATGCTTTTGATCTCATGCGAGCAACCTTTCCAGCCGGTACGGTTAGTGGAGCTCCCAAAGTCCGTGCAATGCAAATTATTGCCGAACAGGAAAAACTACAACGCAATGCCTATGCTGGTGCCCTTGGGTATTTTGGTTTCGAAGGAAACCATGATTCCTGCATCGCGATTAGGACTGCCATGCTAAGCAAAGGAAAAATTTATCTGCAAGCAGGTGCCGGAATTGTGGCTGACTCAGTTCCGGCCAATGAATATCAGGAAACTATTAATAAAGCCAAAGGCATGCTTAAGGCGATTGCCTTAGCTGAACGAATTCAACAATCTAGTAGTCCAACCTAATTGAACTGATGAACCCGGCTCCTGAACAAAGCTCTCTTGATATCTATATGAAACAGATATCAGAAATCCCCCTACTCACCGTGGAGGAAGAGATCGAACTGGCGGCCAAAATAGCCAAGGGTGACAATGAGGCCCGCGATACTATGATCACAGCCAATTTAAGATTGGTCGTTAAAATTGCCCAAGAGTATTCATACTTCGGTCTTTCTGTGCTCGATCTTATAAACGAGGGCAACATCGGCTTGATGAAAGCGGTGGAAAGGTTCGATCCCTCCAAGGGTGGAAAGCTGAGCACTTATGGTTCTTGGTGGATAAAACAATCAATTAAAAGAGCCCTGGCAAATCAAAGTAAGACCATTCGTCTGCCCGTTCACATGGTCGACCGGGTGGCTAAGATTCGAAGAACTGTGGCAAAAATGGAGGAAGAACTTGGGCGCGAACCAACCAATGAAGAATTGTCCGAGGAACTTAAAATCCCCTCAGCTCGAATTTCGCATCTTCGCAATGTTAGCCTGCGCCCAGCCTCCCTTGATTCTCCGATCAACGATGAGGATGGATCCACATTGGGAGAAATTGTACCCGACGAAAAATCCGTCAACCCACTTGAACGGTTGCAGTCCAAAAGTTTGGTCGGTGATGTTAATCAGGTATTGGCTATGCTGGAACCACGTGAGGCAGATATCATCCGGCTCAGGTTTGGCCTTGATGGTCGCGATCCTTTGACTCTTGAGGAGGTCGGTGGGCAAATCGGGATTACCCGTGAGAGAGTCAGGCAATTACAGGAACAAGCTCTTCGCGATTTACGCAAAAAAATGTCGAAGTTTGAAAAGCAAAGAACTCTAGAGGAAGTCGAGATGGAAAAACAACAGGCAGAAAAGGCAAAAATCCTTCAAGACCTTCTGCACAAAGACATTTCGGGTCTTACCAATCATCCGTTCCCCGTTCGTCAGAGCTAAAGCTGGTAAAGTATTTTTTTCTGCAAAATTTACTTCTTTAAAATTTTATATCCCAGCTGGATGTAAAATATCTCTTTATTAATCGTTCATAAAAAAACCCCGACCGGATTTCCGATCGGGGTTTTAATAGATAAATATTGTTAAAGAAAGCTAGGCTTAGTCATCAGATTCTGCAGTTGCTTGGTCAAACAAATCACCAAAAGAAGTGGTAAGGTCTTCCCCAGATTCATCATAAGATGCAACTTCTTTAGCCAAGGCGTCTTCATCATAATCAGCTGCCTTGATACTCAGACCAATTCTACGTTCGTCTCGGTCGATCTTAATAACGCGGGCTTTAACTTCGTCCCCTTCATTAAGATGGTCTTTTACCTTTTCGATTCGTTCCTCGCTTATCTGGCTGATGTGAACCAAACCGTCAATATCGTGTTCGAGTTCGATAAAAGCACCATACCCGGCAACGCGAGCAACCTTACCGGACACCACATCTCCCATACGGAACAAACGATCAATTTCTTGCCATGGATCATCAGTTAACTGCTTCATACCAAGAGAGATGCGCTGGTTATCGATATCGACTTCAACTACGATTGCATCGACCTCGTCTCCCTTTTTAACCATTTCGCTTGGATGATTGATCTTGCGGGTCCAACTCATGTCCGAAACATGAACCATACCGTCAATACCTTCTTCGAGTTCTAAGAATGCACCATAAGAGGTAAGATTGCGGATCTTTCCACGCACCCGTGCCCCAGGAGGATAATTGTGAGTGGCCATATCCCATGGGTTTACATCGAGTTGACGTAAACCAAGAGAAATCTTTTGGTCTTCCTTTTGAATTCCTAAGACTACTGCGTCGACTTCGTCGCCTACATTGAGAACTTCACCTGGTTTAGTAATTCGTTTAGTCCATGACATTTCGGTAACATGCACAAGGCCTTCGACACCCTCTTCCAATTCGACAAAAGCACCATAAGGAACCAAATTGACGACTTTACCGCGTACCTTGGCGTTGATGGGAAATTTACCTTCGATATCATCCCAAGGATTGGATGAGAGTTGTTTGAGACCCAAGGAAACTCTTTCACGTTTCTGGTCAACTTCAATGATACAAACAGTAATTTCTTCACCGGTCTTTACCATCTCGCTTGGATGTGAAATACGACCCCAACTCATATCAGTAATATGAAGTAAGCCGTCCAACCCATCTAAATCGATGAAGGCACCGTAATCGGTGATATTTTTAACCATTCCACGACGGGTTTCACCAGGTTTAATACCGGTAAGAATTTCGCGCTTTTTATCTTGGCGACGTTCCTCAATCAATTCACGGCGGGAAACGACAATGTTTTTGCGCTCGCGATTAATCTTAACCACTTTGAAATCAAATGTTTGACCAACAAACTGATCGAGGTTTTTGGGTGCCTGAATATCAACCTGAGAGGACGGCAAAAAGGCATCCACTCCAATATTTACGACCAATCCACCTTTTACCTTGGTACGAACACGCCCAGTGATGACCGATCCTTCTTCACAGGTGTTTACAATTTTCTCCCAGTTTTTCTTCTGTTCGGCTTTATCGAATGAAAGTTGGGGATTACCATCCCGGTCTTCCAATCTTTCGAGGAAAACCTCGATATCCGAACCGATCTCTAATTCGCTAAGATCTAAAAATTCGTGAGCAGGAATGGCACCTTCCGCTTTGCCACCAAAATCAATCACCACTTCAGTGGGACGGATTTCCATGACGGTACCGGAAATTACGGAACCTTCCTTAAGTTTTTCAATTTTGCTCTCTGCGAGCAATTCTTCCATGACAGAACTCATGTGATTATTAATGTGTTATTCTAGCCATTCGGAGGGATGCATAAAATCGTGAGATATAATCACGAGCTTTTCCCGGACCGATGGGTTGAGGGTTTACGATAGTGGGTGATAAAAGAACGAAAGTATTTATAAAATGCCAAAGCATTAATTTCGGCAAGGAGAAAAAAGGAATATTCGAAAGGAGATTTTTAGGGAACCACCTTATTTAAAGGGTATTCCACAATCCCTTCCGCTCCCATTGCCTTGAGAGCAGGAATTAAATCGCGCGATACCTTCTTTTCAATCACGGTTTCCACCGCTACCCAGTTATCATCAGCTAGTGATGAGACCGTTGGGTTACGCAGGGCAGGCATTTCTTTGAGAGCTTCTTCGAGCTTGGATCGTTCTAGGTTCAGTTTTAATCCGACCTTTCCATCTGCTTGCAAAGCAGCATCGAGCATAAGGGAAATGCTCTCAATCTTAGCACGCTTTTCAGGATTGGACCAGGCATCCTTGTTCGCAATTAATACCGTATTTGTCTCCATGAGGACATCCACAATGCGTAAGTTGTTAGCCCGCAAAGAACTTCCAGTCTCAGTTAGATCGACGATCGCATCGACAAGTTCGGGTACTTTTACCTCTGTCGCGCCCCAGGAAAATTCAACTTCCGCCTCGACTCCATGGGATGCCAAAAAGTTTTTAGTTACTTGAACAAGTTCAGTGGCAATTTTTTTACCCTGTAAATCTTTGACGGATTTTATTTCGGATGCTTCCGGCACAGCCAATACCCACTTGGAAATACGGTTAGATGCCCGACTGTAGACCAGATCGGTTACAACTTCGACATCCGATCCATTTTCCTTCACCCAGTCATGGCCAGTCAATCCGCAGTCAAAAAAGCCATCCTCCACATACCTGCTCATTTCCTGAGCCCGTACAAAACGGCCGTCAATGTCGGGGTCGTCCCAACTAGGCGTGTAAGAGCGTGAACCCTTGGTGATATTAAATCCAGCCCGGGCAAAGAGCTTGAGCGTGGCATCTTCCAAACTACCCTTAGGTAGTCCAAAACTTAACAAATTGGTCATCCGATCAATTAATAACAAAGACTGCCAATGGGGAAAAGCCTGTTTTCTACATTAGCAAATAAAGGGGCGATCTCAGCGGTAACGTTTCTGAGCGTCCTCCCAGGACTTGTGCATTTCCATCCTTCCAAAAATATCCTTCAATTTTTCGAGGTTTGGACCTTGGGGCGGTGTCGCTGTATAGGTGGCGTTCTTGATTAAACGAATCAGATCTAAATTACGTCGCAAATCCTCTCGGCGCTCATAAACGACACTGCAGAAACGCTTAGGGGTTATTCGTCCGGCATTGGCGATCAAGTTTTCCATGTCGCCATATTCTGTTAACCACTTGACCGCAGTCTTTGGACCCACACCATTTAGTCCCGGAATATTGTCTGATTGATCCCCTATGATAGCTAGGTAATCCAATACCGAATCGGGGGATACCCCAAATTTATCGGTCACACCAGCCTCGTCCATCATACGCCATCCCAGTCGTGGGTTTGCCGTGGGTGGAGGAAGCAATTGCTTTACACCTGGGCTAACCAGTTGGGCTAGGTCCTTGTCAGCAGAAACAATGGTAACTTCAGTCCCCTCCCCTTTGATCTCCATGGTTTTAGTCGCGATAAGATCATCGGCTTCCAGTCCCTCTTTCTCCGCCCATCCATATCCCATCGCCCCAGTGAGTTCCTTCACCCATTCGAGTTGCTCAGTAAATCCATCAGGCGGACTTCCCCGGTTTGCCTTGTACTCCGGCAAAATCTGTTCCCTCGCCGGACAACCACCCCGGTCAAAAAAGACCCAGGTTTCATCCGGAGAAAAATCATCCTCAAGTCGCCAAAAAGAACGTACCCATCCGTGTATCATATTGGTAGGAAATCCATCCGACCGAGATAATTCACGAATTCCGTAAAAAGCCCGAAAGGCAAGGTTGTGACCGTCACAAAGGAAGATTTTTTTCATGTCCCTTCCTTATCCTTGATGGATGGGCAAATGAGCAAGACCAAAGGCAAAAAGGATGGATCTTAGCTGCTTTCCCAGTCAAACAATTCAGCCAGGCAATACTCGGGAAAAGCCTGACCTATCAGTACTAGGGCGATTCGATTTTCCAAACCATTGGATTTACAGGTACCCGAACTTTTGAATAATTATCAGTGTAGGCAAAATAACTTCCATCCTTGAGATTGTCCATCAATACCCTCATCTCTCTACCCTCATTGCCAATATGAAAGTCCATATATTTTGGACGCAGAAAGTCGGCACAAACGAGCACTACGGCGTCTCCTTTCCTCCATGGGCAGCTGGTCGGTTGACTTGGCCGCAGGCGTACCCTCCCTTTCCGAATAGGTAAATACATGGGAATAACCAAAGAGAACAGCCACAAAGGTTTCACAAGTCTTGGCAAAATCTTCCTTCGTGTCCCCGAGAAATCCAACCATCAAGTCCGTACCAATTCAAAGGTCAGGAATAATCGCGGTTGCCCGTTTAAAAAAAGAATTCATTTCATCAAGATGGTACCTTCTCTTCATTCTTTTAAGTGTACGATTGCAACCTGCCTGGATCGGAAGATGAAGATATTGCATCAAAGGGTGCTTGGAATCTGCCATCCGTGGAAAGAGTTCTTCCGAAATGGCAAAAAGAATTAAAAACTAAGAACTTTCCCTCGCTACCTCAATCCTCGATCACGGGTGAATCGTTCCCATGCTTTGCCAGTAAAGCAAGCAACCGAAAGGCTTTAAAATAACGGGGAAAAAATACCATTGGATTGTTTAAGCATCGAAGTAACCACCCCAAATAAATGGCATCTGCCCACTTGGGTATTCTTGCTTGTTGTCCGGATAAAAAGGCCAACGCCGCTCCAGTACAGTAAATACTCGGGGAAAAAGTTAGGGTCTCCTTCAGATACAAGCCCAACCTTTCCTGAACTCCACCGCCTACTTGTATAAATACTGCAGTTGGCTTCCTTTCTTCAATTTGGGCAGCCAAATCCTCGTCTATTAATTTTCCAGAATTCTTGTATTGGGGAGCGATGTAACAATCGGCATCAACAATCTTTTGCCCATAAGTTTTTTGGATCCATGAAATATTGGCTTGGGCCTGGGCCTCGTCAGGCATCACCCAAAAGGCAGATTCTTTTTCCCAATCGGTACGATTCAAAATGGCTTCCAAAAATACCAGACCGGAAATTCTTGGAAGGTCAAATCTCTGTACCCATTTTTTCCACAAACAGAGCAATCCACTGTCTGGCAGAACCAAGTCGGATTGCACCAAGGCCCGACGGTACTCCGCACAGTTGCACAAATCATGAGCCAACCCCGGTCCCGAAGGTGCTGTAATCAGCCCACCTCCATGGGCAAGGGTACATGCATCGGAAAGTTCACCCCGAAAAAATTCAATACCAAGGGCATACTCGCCTGCCCTCTTCATACAAACGAACAAGCTATTGCCCGCGGAGCCGCTAATGCAATCCGCATGTACCTATCCTCTAGCAGGCAGACTTGGGAGGAAAAAGCACCTGCCCAATCGTGCGAAGAACAATTTCTACATCTAACCAAATTGACCAGTTCCCAACATAATTAAAATCGAGCTCAATACGTTTACTTACCAATTCAGGGTCAGTAAATTCTCCCCTCAATCCACGGCACTGAGCGGGCCCGGTTACCCCAGGCTTTACAAATTGGCGAACCCGATAGGCTTTATAATTTTGTTCAAACAAATAATCGTGCTCGGCGAGGTACGGGCGTGGACCGACTAGGCTCATATCCCCCTTCAACACATTGATAAACTGGGGAAGTTCATCTATGCTGAAACGACGCATAAAATGCCCGAAAGCAAAGATTCGGTCATCTCCTTCATGAGCTTGTACCGCTTCGTCACGAGTGCCCTTCTCCGCGTGAGTCATCGAGCGAAACTTCCAAATCACAAAACGTTTGCCTCCTAGCCCTACCCGTTCCTGCTTAAAAAAGATCGGTCCTGGGGCTTGTACTGCTTGAAATAATTTAACAAGCAACAAGCTGGGAGGAAGACAAAGTAAAATCGCTGGTATGCTCAGGAATAGATCAAAACAACGCTTTATCATTTGATTAAATGGACTTTCCAAGGGTTCATTCAAAAGCGTAAAAAATTGCCTTCCTGATTCTTCCATAAAGACCAGACGAGCGTCGAACAAGGCGGATAGGTTATTGTAGATTAATACCCGACACCCATATTGCGTGGCCAATTCAGCAACTTTGCTTACCCAATCTTCCATCAAACGATCGGGCAAAACCACTAATTGATGAATTCTATTTTCCTTAAGATAATTTTCCAACTCGTCGAAATAACCTAAGTCG
>NZ_CAXLML010000163.1:0-3298 GCF_964187505.1 Candidatus Chordibacter forsetii | reverse complement strand
ACGTTGGCTCATGAAGAAGATCTCATCCCGATGACAAAATATATTGCAATATACATGGCGAGCGGGCTTTGCCTTCTCAGCGTCGCTAACGCTCAAGAGGATTTATCCATAGATAGAATGGTCACCAAAACACTCGTTATCTCTGCAGCCGAAAAGGAAAGGCTGAGCGACCTAGAGACAAGAGGCATTATGTCAGTAGAGCCTGTCGCACTTCCCGTGGGTCCACACCTCAAGGGAAACAACTATCACCTTGGATGGCCGGTCGGAATCAAAGTCGGAAAGTCGCTGCTTTGTGCCTACCATCAGACATTGAGACATCACGGGGGCAAGAGGGAGGACGCAGATAGCAGCGATGCGGTGATCGTACGCTCGACTGATGGAGGCGAGACCTGGTCGAATCCGATTGATATTAGACAATTCGGCACAAGTGAAAAGGCAATGGTTCTGAACTTCGGAAACTGCTTCGGGGTTCTAAATGAGAAAGTCTTTCTTGCCACCAAGTATGGTTTGTACCGCTCAGAGGACGAAGGCAAGACCTGGGAACTCGTCCCAGACGCGCTGACCCAGGAACAGACCGGACACAAGTACGCCGACAACTTCGGGCCACGTATGATAGTTCATCCAGAGAAAGGGCTGGTCATTCCAGTCGGAGTCGAGCGATCCCCGTACATAGACATGTACTCCTCCAAGGATGAAGGTCTAACGTGGATCCATAAGAGGGTCACACTCTCCAAAAGAATTCATCCGCTGGAACCAACGGCCATCTATCACGACGGTCGGCTCATCTTCCTCTCTCGAAATCATACAATTCCACTCAAGTTTCATCGTCGATTGAAAGACACTCAGCGGCCGGCCATGATGGTCTCAGACGCGGGCTGGTTCCCTATGAAGCATCAGGAGTTGACCAACATATCTTCCTACCGTTGGCCTGATACGACCGATGTCGATTTCAACCCCGTGACCAAGCGGTTCGAGGCCGTCGTTACGAACCGCAGTGGCGGTGCTGGAAAGGATGAGAAGAATGAGCAGAATGAGCAGACGGTAAACTTATGGTCTATCTCAAAGGACGATATGTATGCCGGACGTGCTGATCAATGGCGATTCGAAGGCACACTCCTGAGATTGAAGTCGGGCATGTTGAATATCAGTGCTGATGATGTCGATGCCGCTCACCCCGGAGGAGCTGTCATTGACGAAGATGAAGGCGTGCAACACATATTCATCTACTGTGGCCGGTACTCGACTCCTGCAGGGATCTACAGGATTACACGAACCCTTGACACCGACAAGCTCAGAGAAGCCATGAGCCAACAAGGAGCTGAAGGCGACGCGGTAAACCGCGCGCCTTAGCTCAGACGTTCGCCATCAAGCAACCCAACCCGAACCAAATCAGACCTATCTATGAATGCAAAAATCACTAAGCGTTCCGCTCTTCTTGCGCTCTTCTACCTTGCCTTTTCGGCACCACTCTTGTGTGCCCAGGATCAAACCGCAAAAGAGGAACATTCCGCAACAGCCGAAAAACTGAAGGCCATCAAGCTGCCAAAAGTTGAGCTTAAAGAGGTTTCCTTCCCTGAAGCTCTCGAAATTATTCGTAAGCAGTCCCGCTTGCATGATCCAGAAGAAGATCCCGAGAAAAAGGGCGTGAATTTCGTTGTGAAAGGTAGTGTGAAGGCCGATCGGCCGATTACGCTGGTTCTCACCAATGTCTCCCTCGGCGATGCGCTTAGCTATCTGAACAGCCTCTCCGGACACTCAATGAAAATCCAGAAAAATAGTGTCCTCTTCGAGAGCGCTGAAGATGAGAGCCAATAGCCGAACAAGCGTGTGCTACCAACAGGCTACCCGCCTCGAGTCGAAGGCGTGACGACAAATAGAACCTCAACCTCGAAGTCGAAGCGGCGCTGCCGGTAGCCTGTGGCAGACCCTTAACTTTTCTCCACCATTTCCAATTACCAAATGCCTTGGTTAGGCTTTTGCATGAGGCTGATGAAGTGACGCAAATCAACAGAAATTTAACGCAAAAATTGTCGTTAAATAGTTGTTAGTTAATGGATAATGGGGTGGTATTTAAGCAATGCCCCATTTAAATCCTGCCAATAATGCCAACCGTGACTGGAGCGATTATGACAAGCCCTACAATGAAGGTGCAGCCCATGAACTCAATCTTTTGCGGAAAAGAAAAAAATAAACCATAAAAGCCTGCACCACAGTCCTTATCTTTAGCCTGCTCACCTCGCTGTGCTGTGCACAGGGGAGGGTTGCTTTGCTGTTCACAGGGGAGGGTTGGCGATGTGCCTCCCCCCGCACAGTCGTTGTTCTATAAAGCCCAACACGAAGAAACCGGCAACATGTGGGATGTGTGGCTCTACCACAACGAAGGAACCTACTTCCTGTACTACCTCGCCAATGCTGGTGTCAGAGTGGGCAGAGGTCAGCCCTGGAACAATATTTCGTTGGCCACATCGCCTGACGGTGTGCATTGGACAGAGCAGGGCCCGATCTTGAAAAAGTCCAAGGGAGCCACCTGGATGGGTACCGGTTCAACCTGGAAGTCATCTACCTTTGAGAAGGACGGTACATTCTACATGAATTTCTCAGAAGAAATCGGCGAGCGTCAAAACATCTACTTTGCTGAATCTACCGACCTCCGTAATTGGACGAGATTGAAAGGAAAAGAATATCAATTTGTTCAGGACGAGCGATGGTACAAGAAGAACGGTCGCTGGGACTGCATTTGGACCATCGCCAAGCCGGGCGGGGGATTCTACGGATACTGGACGGCCAGCCCACTTTCTAAAGAGAGTAAGTTCGGCTTCGGAGAATCGGAAGACGGCCTGCATTGGAAAGCCTTGGAGCCACCCAAGGTGGTGGGTGTGAAACGCAAACATGCTGAGGTCGGTGCGGTGGAAAAGATCGGGGATAAATACTACATGTTGATGGGCAATTACGCCCCCTACATGGTGACACTGGTTGCGGAACAACCCGAAGGCCCTTTTCATGTGGCGAAGAAGAACTCCAATGTGTTGACTGGGCACACCTACTTTTGCCGCTTTTTCGCGCACCCCACCGATGGCATGCTCGTGTGCCACTTCACCAGGGCCCGGGACAATCAGGTTTCTTTCGCCCCTCTAAAAGACGTGCGAATCGACAACGAGGGAACGCTTCGCCTCGGATGGTGGAAGGGCAACGAGAAGATGAAGCACCATCCCGTCAAGGTGGATAAACCTGTGGATACAACCAAGCCGATTGCGATGCTGGGCAATTCCTTTGATGTGAAAGGGGGAACGGTTCTCGA
>NZ_CAXLML010000162.1:0-8865 GCF_964187505.1 Candidatus Chordibacter forsetii | reverse complement strand
GCTGCATTAACCGAGGACTCCGAACTTTACCAATATGCCTTTGACCGTAAGATTGCCCTGATTACCGCATCCACCCTAATGGCTACGATTAAAACGGTTGCCAACCTTTGGAAATTAGAGAAACAGAACAAACATGCTCAGGATGTGGCCAAACGGGCTGGTTTACTTTTTGATAAATTTGCCGGATTTCTTGGAAATCTTGAGGAGGTGGGTAAATCCCTGGATAAAGCCGTGGGAGCTCACGAACGAGCAGTTGGACAACTGTCAACTGGGCCCGGGAACTTGATCGGGCAAGCCGAAAAGCTTAAAGCAATGGGTATTCGGACAAAAAAAGAAATACCCTCTTCTTTTGCTGAGAATCGAGAGGAAATAATTGAGGAAGAAACAGATCAGTCGGAACTCTCTTTTGATCAGCAAAATTCCGGAGGTCAAGACAGGCATACCGCCTAGCTGCACCATTTTAACTTCTGAACACTAATCGATCTTTTACCCAATATTGAGAATAGTTATAACCCTATGGTCATTCTATTTCGTAACCTACTAGTGTTCTGCCTGACTCTCCAATTATTTGAAGAAAGCAGCCTTTTTTCTAAGGAGAGAACAAACGATCCATTTGCCCATTTAGCCGCCATCGTCAAACCCTCGGTTGTTACGATATCGAGCGTGAACCGGGGGGGTGGGCCTTGGGGGGTGGGTACTGGTTTTGTTGTCGACGCAGAAGGAGTGATCGCTACGAACTTTCATGTGATTGGTGAACACCGCGAATTCACCGTTGAGTTGGCCGATGGTACACTTTGCAAGCCGACTGAAATTCTCGCCATCGACCGCAGTCGAGACCTTGCCTTATTTCGTATCGATCAGTCCGGACTCCCCACCCTGACCTTGGGTGATTCGTCAAAGATTGAACCCGGACAGGCTGTTCTATCTGTCGGGAATCCTTTAGGTTATGACCTAAGTGTCAGCCAAGGGGTGGTGGCTGCGATCCGCGAGTTGGAATTTGGGGACGGTCGTCCTATGGTGCAGGTTGCGATTCCTATCGAGGCTGGAAGTAGTGGCAGCCCAGTAGTAGACCGAAATGGCGAGGTGCTGGCAATGCTTACCATCAAGTCAGGCGGAGCTATGGGGTTCGGAGTTCCCGCGAATGCACTACGGTCATTAATGGAGGAGATCCGACCTATTCCCATTAAACGGTGGTTAACGGTTGGAATGCTCGACGATGACGAATGGGTACTTCCCTTAGGGGGAAACTGGAGGCAGCGTGCCGGTATTATCAAGGCATCCGGAATGGGAGACGGCTTTGGTGGTCGCATGATTTGCCTAGCACAACAACCCAATATCTCTCCACCCTTTGACCTTGAGGTTGAAGTTAGGCTTGAGGATGAAAGCGGTGCAGCAGGATTAGTCTTTGGATCAGACGGCGAGCAGAAGCATTATGGATTTTATCCAACCAATGGGTCTCTCCGTCTCACCTGCTTCAATGGGCCAAAGGTTTTCGATTGGAATATTATCGAAACCATTCCCTCTCCGGATTACCTGCCTGGAACATGGAATCGACTCAAAATACGATTCGATCAAGGCGGTCAGATTCGTTGCAGTATAAATGAACAGGAAGTTATTGAGGCAGTTGATTTCACCCTCAAGAAGGGCTGGGTTGGACTATGTAAATTCCGAGAACCTGCTGCCGAATTTCGCAATTTCCGAATCTCTGCCAGGTTATCCTCCGGATCTATTACTCCCGAAATTCGGGAACTGGCCTATGAGTTATCCCAAACACTCGTCTTAGAAAAGTCTATCTCTCCGTCTGAGGTTCAGGATCTTACCAAGTTGGATTCATCCGTTTATCAAGCTTTAATCGACCGGGCAGTCGAAATGGAACAGGCAAGCGAACGTCTTCGTCAATCAGCTGAAAAAGTCAGGATTGCCCGTATTATTAAGGAGCTTACCGATCTGCTAACTTCTGAAAAAACTGAAAGCGAAGAGATTTTGCTGCGATCCGCTCTGCTGGTTTCCTTAATGGATAACCCGGACTTTCAACTAAAACAATACCTGGATCGGGTAGATCGAATGGCTACCCGCATTGCCCAAAAGATTCCCAAGCAAATTAGCAAACGAGAAACTTTGGATATTTTAATCGATGAATTATTCGTGCAACTTGGATACCACGGAAGCACTTTAGATTTTCACCATCGTTCAAACAGTTACCTCAATGAAGTCATTGATGATCGCGAAGGCTTACCCATAACCCTGACATTACTCCTCTTAGAACTTGGAAAGCGAATCGACTTACCTATCACTGGACTGGCTACCCCCGGACATTTTCTTGCCCTCTATCGAGAACCTGGCCAGAAGCTTAAGGACTCAGTAATTATTGATGCTTTTTCCGGTCGAACCATTTCTCGAGAATACGCCAATACGCTCACCCATTCAGAACTTTCGGACAAGGATTTTATGCCCGCATCGGAAACTGAAATTATAAACCGTATATTGCGTAATCTATTGCGCTCTGCCGATTGGGACAGAGATAGTTCAGCTTCCCTGCGTTATCTTGATGCCTTGGTGTCTATCAATCCTAATGATCGATACCACCGAACTCTGCGTGCGATGACCCACTACGGCTTAGGCAGTTTCGTAGAGGCTCTGATAGATATTAATTACCTGATCGATCAAGATCCACAAGACCCAGCAAACGCTCCGCTAATCGAAATCAAACGACGACTAATGCAATCCCACGAGCGAATAAGGTAATTTAAGCACTACACTTCCGTGCTTTTAAACTATTTATTCACTCCAGCCCATTTCTCGCAGTGCAGCTTGCACTCCCTTTAAATCTTCGTCCGCTAAAGCCATAGCTTTATAGCGCTCATCCCTCTTCACCGCTTCCTTGAGAAAATCAAGGCACTCTCCAGGACTTCCCAACTGACAAGCATAACAAGCCAAGTTATAGCGAATCAGAGCGTCATCATAGTTATGCACTAAGGCTTCCAGTAAAATCCCTCTGGCTTGCTCGATCGATAGAGATCGGCGCGTTGCATAGGCATCCATCACCCACCATCCACTTTCCTGGGGAAACTCCATACGCAATTCATAAGCAATCTTTTGCATCTCCTTCCAATTTTTTAACCCTTGAAAAATCTCGAGTAACATTGATTTCTTTTGTTTCGACCAAGGCAATTCATTGGGTAAACCAGAAAGTTCTGCTCTCGCTTGTTTAAACATCCCCAGTTTTAGGTATCCCGTGGCTCGGGACCAATGAACCTCAGGTCGTAGAAGATGTGGAAGTGGTCCGGAGGAATCTTCTTTCATGCTCAGGATCTTACAGAATCAACATGATTCTTTATGGACATGTCATTTGTACGCGACCAGCGAGATGCTAAAAGGCTTCCAATCAGGCAATGGAGGATGGCACTAAGGGCACATGGTGCAGGTACCATGGGCATGGAAGAAAAATGCTTAGTTGCCAAGGCGGTACCAAGACCTGAATTCTGCATACCCACCTCAATCGACAAGGTTTGTTTGTCCAGCCTATCCCTATGTAACCAATGAGCACCAACATAGCCCCCAAAAAAACCACCGAGGTGAAGCAAGCTGGTAGCCGCAAGAAGGATCCATCCATGGTCAAAAATCAAGTCTCGTTTAGCAGCGAGTACGAAGCCCACAATGAGTAAAATAAACAGCACAGAGATGAGTGGAGAAAATTGTGCTGCCTTTATCGCCGACTTTGGGAACAGTCGATTCCATCCCACTCCAATCGCTAACGGAGCCAAGACAATTAAAAGTATACTTTGCAACAAAGACCATGGATCCACTGGAGTATAATGACCGGCATATAAATAAGTCAGCCAAGGCGTAAGTAATACAGCTGCCAAAGTCGAACACAGGGTGAGGCTTACCGACAAAGCAACGCGTGCTTTGGCCAAAAAAACAACCACATTTGAGGCTGTACCCCCAGGGCAGCAGGAGACAAGAATTAGCCCAACGGCCATTTCCGTAGGCAATTTCAATACCCAGGCAAGGCAGGCACTCCACGCTGGCATAATCAAAAACTGTAAGCCAACCCCCATTGCAATTACCCCTGGTTCTTTCCAAACATCGCAAAAATCTTGAGGTTTTAAGGTTATCCCCATCCCTAGCATGATGAAGCCAAGGCCCAGGCTTATGGCGTCCGCACCATACCAGAGAAAAAGGGCTGGTTCATAAAGAGCAGATACTCCCACAAGTATCGACCAGACCGGGAAACCGGCAGTTAGCCAATGTGAAATTCTGCCTAGCTTCAAAGGTTAATCACTTTGAGATTTCCCAAAATTCAACTTCTCCCCATTGATGCCCCCACCCCTGAAATTTGGGTAATATCTTAAAGTAACGGGCCCGAACGGCTCGCAAATCCATTTCCACCCAGGTTCCTTTCTCCTGCAAAGTCACGATCTCTCCATACTCGTTAAAGGGGAAAAAGGTTTTGCCATCCAAACCAACAGCTATCTCAACACTTTTTAATTCATCCTCTCTAGCCCAAGCTTGAAAATAGACGCGAATCGCTCCAATTCTCTTTATTTCTCCAAGATCAAAAGTTACCGCTGGATCTTTTTGATACCACGCTGTCCAAGTTGAGCGCCACCCATCCTTGGGCAACTTCCCGTCCAATAATCGATCCAAGCCGAACCGTATTTCATCCATCGTTGGTCCAGGGGACGAAGTTACTTTTTGCACTTTGCATAAACGTAAAGAACGAGATGGGTCCGGCTTTGGAGAACCTTGGCCATTCGCCCAGGGAGAAAAAACCAGGAAAAGGGCAAACAAATGAAAAAAAGATAAAAATGTAGCCATAATCCTTTTCTCTAATGTCCACGGCTTGCAGGCAAGCGTTATAGGATTAATTTTTAATTCCCAGGGAGCTTTGTATTGAAGGACGGATCACGATTAACCATCCAACGGCATCCCGTTTGTTCAACACACTTTATAAAAGCTCTTTCCGCAGTCCCAAGGGAGTGGCTTTTCAAGGTTGAAATGCCCCACGGTCTAATCAGTCTCCTTGGTCCAAGAGGTAGTGAGACAAGTTCCCCCGATTCAATCTCTTTGGCAACAAACCAGTCCGCCAAAATTCCGATCCCAAATTTATTCTTAATTAACTCCTTAGTAGTTTCCGAACTGTTCATTTCCATGAATGAATTAAGTTTAATTCCTTTTTTTGATAAAAAATCCTGAATTGCCCGAAAGGTGAAACCTCTTCGATTAGGCAAAATAAATTTTTCTCCACCTACATCTCTCCAACTTACAATTCCCTTTTTCGCCCAACTGTGCTCCGGGTAGGTAACTACTACTAACTCATCGGAAAAACAGGGTATAAACAAGTAATCTGAACGGGGAAAAGGTTCCACTGTTAAACTCAGATCTACTTCGCCTGAACTTAGAAGGTCTAAACAATCCAGGGTATCCAAGCCTCGAATTTCAAATTTACACCTCGGTTCTAAACTCGAAAATTCTTTTAAAAGCGTAGGTAATAAAAATCGACAAATTTGATCGCTAGCCCCCAAACGAATTCGAGGTATTCCCCGATCATCAGAGCTACGAATTTCATCCCGTACTCGGTTCATTTCTTCTAACCAAGGACGAGCAAAAGCGAGCAGTCTTTCACCTGCTTCCGTTAACTGAATTTGCTTTCCCTGCTTTTTTACAAGTTTACATCCCGCTTCTTTCTCCAAGCTGCGTAAAGAATGACTTACTGCAGACTGAGTAACAAACAACTGCTTGGCCGTACGGGTAAAACTGCCCGTTTCACAAAGATTCTCAAAGGCTTGGAGTTGTCGGGTATCGAGTGGACGAATTCTTTTCATTTATACTGCAAACATCTTGCAAGTTTTGAACCAATTTCACTTCATTTAGAATAGTGTTCACGCTTTGTTCAGCATTCAGGCTCCCTTAATTGCTTGTAGACTGAAATAAATTAGGTACTTTTCGTAGGAAATGCGCCTTAGGTCTATATCACTCTTTTTATTGATCCTTGCTCTATCAGGCATCGCTCTCCCTATTTTATCGGGGCAGATTCACCCCAAGGAAGCTTTGGGCCGAAAAATCTTTGACTCTTTTCGTCAGAACAAATTTAGCGACTTTTACTTAAGGTCGATTTTCTCTCTCGAAGAAGAACAGTTTCGTGATCTTCTATTCAACCTCGAAAATTTTGAACTCCGACAAAAACTCCGACAATTTTATACCTTAAATTATCCAACCACTGCCAAGACCCCGCTCGACCGTTGGAAAATTGCATTCGCACATACTTGGAGAGATCAATGGCGGCACATTGCAAAAAACTCACCTAAAATGATCCAACGTGAAGCCTTTGACCCGATTCTTCGTGAGGCCAAAGGTTATGGGGTTCAATGGGAGACTACCCGCCTACTTGCCATCGAAATTCCTCTTTCGGTTCATTGGAAAAATAATCGTTTTATAGTTACTGGAGATTCCATGATTGATCATAATGCGACCCAGCCTAAAACCCTTTTTTTTGAACGTGGACTTAGTTATCGGTTACAACTCGATCACTCTACCCACGGAAAGCCTTTAATGATTGGGTATTCCCCTGAAGACTCACAGAAAGTTTACAATCAAAACATTTTGGGAAACGGATCTGGACAAGCTGATATGCTGTTTCGCTTTGATAATCCCTTCCCAGACCGCCTCTTTTATTTTTGCCCTGATAAATCTTCTGCTGGCGGGCCCATCCTAATTAAGGATTTTAACGAAACGACCAAGCCCAACCAAAGGACCGACATCCTTCTTACCTTTTCTTTTGGCCAACCAGAAAGGGCTTACCAAATTTTAGTTCGTGAGGTGTTGAGCACGCCATGGGGAGAAATCTTTTGTGAACGCCCTCAATGGATTGGTGAAGTTCCCTTGCCTAGGGGACTTAACTTCAGTCGTTAATTCCTGCAACCTCACTAATCTGACTAGCGGAGGACTTCAATGAGTTCTCCATTCTTGTAACGCACTGCCTTGGATATTTTACCATCCTCGTCCCATGAACGCATCAATCCATTGGCTCGATTATTGAACCACTGCCCTTCCTCCTTAAGCTTACCATTGGGATACCATAACCTTTCCATTCCATCTTTTTGGCCATCGAGGAAGTAAGCTTCCGCACGGGGGGTATCGTCAGGGAAGCTCTCTAAAGCCATCCCAGTAAAAGGAGTACGCTCAACATCGTGGTGCCAAAGGTTGGTTTTTTTATCCCTTACCAAAGAAGCTCCGTCTACCCTGCGAAGTTTTAAACTTAATCGAGTATTTTCCCACTTTGCTACCTCCAAATCGGCCTCCAACTCCCGCATCCTTTCCCGTCTTGTTAATGTGGATTCAGTAGGAGTGTTTTCTAGCGTTGCAACCGAGTCATCTTCACAACTGCAAAGAATAATTACTAAAGAAAATACAAAGTTTACTCTCCAAATCATTGATCTCTTGACTAGCTTTAATCTATGCTTACCGCAAGTCGCTAAACATAATTAGCAATGAAGGGCATTAAAGGTAGTGACTCGGTAAATAAAAAGTTAAATACTATCTCCCCTCAAAGCCGAACGCTTAAAATTTACTCAGGAAGATATTGAAAGGAGGAAAGAACTTCAGCTTTGGGATACTTAACAAAATTTGAGGAAACGCAGGTTGCTTCAAGTGGAAACTTAAAATCTTCAAACAATTTCACAGATTTTTCTAATTGTTTTGGTGAAAGCCTACTAGCTAAAGAACAGTGTGGTTCCCATAAATCAGTCCGATAGAATTTGTTCATCGATGAAAATTTCGCATGTGCATCATGAAGATTATGAAGTTCAGACAATAAATTTGATTTTTCGGGCGAAAGAAAAAGAACGCCTCTGTCTGGAAATGCAGCGAATGTACTAAATTCAAACTTAAAAGTTTTTTGTTTTTCCAAAAAATCCCAATTTACTTTTTTAATCCCGCTAATTTCACCATAAACAAGTGTGATATGTGGCGAGAAGCCTTTTTCTAATGCCCTACAAGGAATATTATTTTGAGATAGTACATTCCACATTTCTTGAATTGTTGCGTTAGTAATATCGTCAAAGTGTACTTCTAATGAATATGGCATGTTTTCATGGTGTTGAATTGAAATTTCAAAATCTATAAATAGTCAAATCCGAGTTATGATGCAATGGTTCTCATAACCTGTATATGTTCATGGATTGTTTGTTGGAGAAAAATCAAGTAGAGCATTTTTGTCTCTATAACAACCAAACCTCTCCACTTAAACCCCTCGTCGCCTCTCCTGTACATTCGGTTATCTTTAATAAGCATTTGAAAATTGATCGCTAAAAAGGCAATTAAGAATGATAAGTAAGTAGGAAATTCGTACTCGTCATCGAATCGTTTATGGTTATCGGAATTGAGTAGAAGGGAAAATTAGTATTTGGCGTAATTTAGGATAATGGAAAATATGAAAAAAACATTTCAATTAGCACACGAGAAAATTAAGTATCCTCGAATGATCGAGTCGGTGAAAGCCGAAGTCAGAAAACATTTGAAGCGTTGCCGCAGAAAACCCCTGCCCAAGGGTACAGACTTTTGGGACTTTGATTGCAAATTTGGGGACACCGAAAAATATGCGAAAAGTTGTCATCTGGCAGAAATTGATAAAAACATCAACCATGCGGAAGAACGAGAACTCAAGTCATTTTACATCGAAGTGATTGCCATTCCTGGTAATAGGCAAAAGCATGATTCAGGAAAAATCGGCTCCATCAATAACGACTAAAAAAAGTCGGTGGATTAAAGAGTTAGTAAATTTTTAAGTTAGCTTTTTTTAGTCAACTATTAATAACGAAATTAGTTTGTTAAGCTAATACTCAGAAATGAGTCAGGGAAGGG
>NZ_CAXLML010000161.1:0-6529 GCF_964187505.1 Candidatus Chordibacter forsetii | reverse complement strand
GTATTTTAGCTTGTTTAGCTTACCTCCTGAATCGATTCGTTTCTAGTAGTCAACTTTCGAAATCTACCAATAGTGGGAAGGGGATAAAACTAGGTGAAACGCGATCCCTTGGCAATAAACAGTTTCTTGTTGTCGCCGAATACGATTCACATAAATTTTTACTGGGGATAAGTCCCGGTCGAATCGAACGCTTGGCGAAACTAGACCCAAGAGATTCCACAGGTGCTGACCAAATTTGAAACTAATGAGACATGTTCGTTGCAGCTTTTATGGGTAATTTAATTCGTCTTAAGTTTGGTTGGATTTTGTTGTCTTTTACCCTATTGATATTCTGTAACTTTGCTGAAGCACAAACTACAGGGACAGGTTCTCCGGGTCTTAGAATTGATGTAAGTGGTGCTAACGAGGAGGGAGATTTGGGACTAGCGATTCAATTAGTAATCGCCATGACTATTTTGACGCTTGGTCCATCTGTTATTATGATGATGACCTGTTTTACTCGTATCATTATAGTCCTTGGTTTCGTACGAAATGCTATTGGAGTAAATGCAGCTCCTTCAAGTCAAATAATCATCGGTCTCGGATTATTTCTAACCTTTTTTATCATGGGTCCAATATGGAATAAAATCTATGATGATGCCGTTACACCCTACATGGAGAAGGCCATGAAGTCCTCAGAAGCCCTTGAGATTTCTACTGCTTACATGAAAGATTTCATGATGAACCAGACACGACAAGAAGATGCCCAGTTCTTTTTGGAAATTTCTAGACAAGGAGCTATGACTCGTGATGAACTGCCACTTAGTATTGTTGTTCCATCCTTTATTCTTAGCGAGTTGCGAACTGCATTTCAGATGGGTTTTTTGATTTTCATACCTTTTATTGTCGTAGATTTTATTGTGGCTTCTACACTCATGTCTATGGGCATGATGATGATGCCTCCAGTCGTTATTTCCATGCCTTTTAAACTTCTTCTTTTTGTTCTTGTTGATGGTTGGTACCTGATCGTTCAATCCCTGGTGGGGAGTTTTAATATAACCTAGTTTAAGGTAATAAGTTATGACAATGGAATTGGCAGTTGATTTGATGAGGAATCTATTACAGACGGCCTTACTTATTGCTATTCCTATTTTGGGTACCGCTACCGTTGTTGGTCTTTTAGTTAGCTTTATTCAGTCAATTACTAGTCTCCAGGAGCAAACTCTTACTTTTGTACCTAAATTAATATGTGTCTCCCTCGCAATTGTACTCGCTTCAAATTTTATTCTAAAAACTTTGACGGACTTTTGTATCTCGATGTTTAATCTGATCCCAACGATGGCTCAGTGACCATTGAGGCAGGGCAAATTGTAGTTTGGGTTCTGGTGTTACTCAGAACAGGTGCCTTTTTTTTAGGCATTCCTCTTTTTGCCGGTAGATTAATACCAGTACGTGTACGCATGGCTTTTGGTCTGATGCTTTCTTTGTTAATTAGTCCATATGTGCCCGCAGACCTGGAGCTTTCAACTCATTATGTTGGCGTAATTATTTTAGCGATGAATGAAGTCTGTATTGGCCTGCTGCTTGCCATGATGGTGCGTATGGTTTTTTTTGCAGTCGAGCTAGCTGGGTACTTGATTTCCTACGAGATTGGTCTTATGGCGAGTAATAGTATTAATCCTCTGCTTGGTTCGACTGATGCTACATTAAGTAGTTTGTTTTACTATTTTAGTTTATTGATATTCTTTATTGTTGGAATTCATCACGAAGTTATCAAAGCATTCACCTTAAGCTTTGAACTCCTTCCGATTGGAACTTTTTTTCTCCAAGCCAATCCCATGGTTGAATATGTGAGCGAAGTATCCAATGTCTTTGTTTTGGGAGTTTTAATGGCTGCACCTTTTATTGCCTTAAATTTCATCGTCAATATATCATTTGCGGTGCTTGGGAAAGCAGTACCTAAGATGAATGTATTTATAACAAGTTTTGCCGTAAGGATTTTAGCAGGTTTAGTTTTACTCGTTTCCTCCATTTTACTTTTTTCCTCCTATGTGATCGAGCATAGCAGAAGGTCTGTGGAAGTTATGCTGGATATCATTCAATCAGGTTAAAATTATTGAATCGTGTCAGATGTAGATAAAAGTTCCAAAACTGAACCACCAACGGAAAAGAAACTTTCCGAGGCAAGGTCCCGCGGGCAGTTTGCCAAAGCTCCCGAAATTGGGATGACTGCGACTCTTCTTGCAGGTCTTTCAGTACTGTTTTTTTGGGCACCAACCAAGGCGGGTGAACTAATGCTTTTTACTAAGTCTATTTTTCAGAACCTTAACAGTATTCAGGCGACTCAAGAAGGCATGACTACTTTATTCAATGATTCTTATTTGGCTATGGGGTTGATTGTTCTTCCAATGCTTGCCGGATGTTTCTTTGCTTCATTAATGGCCGAAGGAGTTCAAACTGGTTTTAGTCTAACCCCCAAGGCTTTAGAGCCTAAGTTGAGTAAGATGAATCCCATAAGTGGGATAAAACGAATTTGGGGTCTTAAAGCTCTTAAAACTTTTGCAGTGGATTTCCTTAAGTTTTTATCTATTGGTACCGTTGTTTGGCTTACGGTCATAATTTTTCTAAAGGATCCAATTTTCTACGCACCGATACCGATACAACATATTCCAGGATTCATTTATGAACTGCTTTTGGTCATGTTTGCCCTCCTTGTACTGATGTTGCTTGTTGTGGCAATAATCAACTTTATCATTAAGAAAAATGAACACAACGAGGAGATGAAAATGTCCAAGCAGGAGGTGAAAGAGGAGCGCAAAAGCAAAGAGGTGGCCGAGGAGGTAAAGTCTGCACAGAGGAAAAAAGCGATGGAAATGGCAATGGGGCAAAATTTACAAGATGTTTCCACCGCAGATGTTGTCGTTACCAACCCAACTCACTATGCCGTTGCCTTAAAATATGAAAAAGGCACGGATAATGCTCCAGTGGTTGTTGCGAAAGGACATGATATGATAGCCCGAAGAATAAGAGCGATTGCGAAAGAATTTGAAGTACCTATGGTTGAGGACAAACCGGTTGCTCAAATGCTTTTTGCTTTAGGTGTTGTTGGGGAGGCAATTCCATTACAATTGTATCAAGTTGTGGCCCGCATACTTGCTGATGTGTACAAGCTTAACGCCTATTATTTCCATCGCCTTAAAGCAAGAAGGTTACTTTCTAAAAGCAAACCTAAGTTTGCTATTATTTGATGGATATTATGTCCAAATTTGCTCCTTTCTTTTCTCGCTTTAAGGGAAATTCTGATCTTGGTTTCATTTTTGGGCTTTTTGCCGCTGTTTTCTTACTTGTTATTCCCATTCACAAGGACTTGTTAAGCATTTTATTGGTTTTCAGTATTGCTGTTTCTTTGTTGATTTTATTGACGGTAGTTTATGTCAAAGAACCTCCCGAATTTTCTGTTTTTCCTACCATATTGCTTGCTGTAACCCTTTACCGGCTTGGTTTAAATGTTGCTTCTACCAGGCTCATTTTAGGAGATGGAGACGCGGGCTCCGTTATCCAATCTTTCGGTACTTTCGTTGTAGGGGGAAATTATGTGGTTGGTGCGGTTATTTTCTTTATTCTAGTAATTATTAACTTCGTTGTAATTACCAAAGGTGCTGGTCGTATCGCCGAGGTTACAGCCCGTTTTACCCTAGATGCAATGCCTGGAAAACAAATGTCCATTGATGCAGAGATGAATGCAGGTATTATTACTGAAGCACAAGCACTCGATAAGAGGGCAAAAATTCAAAAAGATGCTGATTTTTACGGATCAATGGACGGTGCTAGTAAGTTTGTTCGTGGAGATGCAGTTGCAGGAATTTTCATTACGGTGGTCAATGTAATCGGAGGAATTCTTATTGGTTATTTTCAAAAGGATATGACCATGACTGATGCTTTGCAGTCTTACACTATCCTTTCAATTGGAGATGGTCTCGTGTCTCAAATTCCCGCAATTATAATTTCGATCGCAGCTGCTATATTGGTAACTCGCTCATCTGATGAAGCAAATCTTGGAGAGTTCGTTGGCAAACAACTTACCATTTATCCTCGTGCAATTGCTATATCTGGATTCATGCTTTTTCTTTTCTCGGTATTCCTCTCGGAAACTTTCTGGCCCTTTTTCTTGCTTTCTGTCGTTTGTTTTGCTCTGGCCTATTATCTCCATAATAAAGTACCCAGTGAGGCAGAAATTGAAGAACTTAGTCATCAATCACTTAACCACGCCTCAGGTGTCTCATCGAGTGCTTCCCCTAGTCAACAGACCCATGGGAGTGGACCTAGTGCGACTGAAGCCACTCCAAGTAGCAATACCTTGATGGAGAATGCCATTGAACAGGAAGTTTTTGGTCTTGAAATGGGCTACGGATTATTAGTTTTGGCAGATAAAGGTAAGGGGGGGGATCTTCTCGACAGAATTACTGGGGCTCGTACCAATTTTGCCAAAGAGATGGGTATGCTTCTTCCCACGATTGGAGTTAGGGATAACATTGAGCTTGAACCTAACGAGTACCGATTTCTTTTACGGGGTAAGGAAATCGCCCGTTCATCAATTATGCCCGATCGTTTTTTGGCAATGAACATGGGGGGAGGGAATGATGATAAGTTAAGTGGTATAGCAACCATAGAACCAGTTTTTGGAATTAAGGCACAATGGGTAACCGAAAAGGACAAGCGTAAGGCTGAGGTTGAAGGTTTTACGGTGGTTGATCCTTCTTCAGTTTTAGTAACACATCTTTCTGATACACTAAAAAAATCGGCGTATTTAATATTGGAGCGGGAGGGAACTCAAAAATTATTGGATCTAATTAAAGACAAGAACCCAACTCTAGTCAGCGAACTATTGCCTGACTTGGTAAGTGTAGGGATTATCCAAAGAACCCTACAAAATCTGCTCAGGGAGAGGATTCCAATTAAGAATCTCTCACTTGTCTTGGAAACAATTGCTGATATGGCTCCGATAACCAAAAACCCTGATGACCTTTCCGAACAGTCTAGGAAGCGATTAGGTATGTACTTCATTAAGGAATATGAAGTCGAACCTAACAAGCTGCTCTCCATGACGCTAGAACCCAAGCTAGAGCAAATCCTTGTCCAACGGGTCAAAAAAAGCCAATTTGATGTTGGATTGGCTATGGATCCTGAACTTACGCAAAATTTAATTGGAGAAATAGTCCCTAAAATCGAAGAAATGACGGATCAGGGATTAACTCCTTGCCTGGTAACTACTTCAGATCTCCGGCTTGCCCTCAGGCGTTTTCTAGAACCCAGTTATCCACAGTTATCCATCTTTGCGTACCAGGAGATTCCTGCGGAAACAATGGTGGAGCCATTTGCTTCGATAACTCTTCCTCAATTTTCTATCCCAACCGCTTTTGAAACCTCTTCCACCGCAGAAGAAGGCAATGACTTGGGAACTCCAATCAATGAACCTCACTTAGTCAGTTAGTATGATCGCAGAGGAAAATAAAGTGACTGAAGATCCCACGCGAAAAAGGTATCGGCTAGTAGTTCGCTCGGCTGAAGAGGCAGTCAGAATGATTCGTGATAAATTAGGTGATCACGCCAAGGTGCTTTCTGTTCGCCAAATTGGAGGGGAGGGATTGAAACGATTCATTTCATCTCCTAAACTAGAAGTGATAGCTGAGGTTTCTAAGGACTCAAGCGATCCAATTGAAACAACTCCAGAAGTGATTTCTTCCGATTCTTTACCCTCTGAAAAAGTGGTAAAGAGCGATTCGGTTTCCGTGAATTCTGATTTGTCTAAGGAAGCTAAACTTGAACATAAATTAGAGGATGCCGGAGGAAACAAATCCAATGATGAGGTAGATCCTCTATCTATTTTGAGTAAAGCTGGTTTTGATGAGGTTCTTATATCTCAAATAAAAAGTTGGCCTGAAATTGGTAACCTCCAAGACTTATCTCTGGCCGATGCACTTCGTAAAGTTACCCTCTGCTTGACCGATCGTTATAAGGCAATATTACCAGTCTCAATTGATAGTAAAGTTGCTTTAGTTGGTTCTCCGGGGGCAGGTAAGACGACCATGTTGTGCAAACTATTAGCCCACGAGGTTTTTATTAAGAAAAGAGTGCCCATGGTACTTAAATTAGAAAACGGAGTCCCCAATCCAGATGATTCTTTAAGGATTTTCTGTGAGGTAATAGGTGTTACTTTATATCGGGAAGCTGCAAAGGTTCCACCAACAAGCTTAAATTCTCCTCTTTTTATCGATATACCAGGAGTTTCTCTTAGTGATGTCACAGAATGGTCTTTGATTAATTCATCTTTGGACGCTATCGGAGTTCACTCGCGCATCCTTGTTTTAAATGGTGCATACGATAAAAAGGTTATGTCTAAGTGTATTCAAATTGGTTCTAACCTTTCTGCAACTCACCTTGCCATTTCACATTTTGATGAATTGTCCAATGCATCAAAGCTTTGGCCTATTATTTTTGATTCTGGTTTATCCCCTTATTGTATCTCGACAGGGCAGAATGTTACGGGTGA
>NZ_CAXLML010000160.1:0-9658 GCF_964187505.1 Candidatus Chordibacter forsetii | reverse complement strand
AAAACGAACGGGGCAATTGATCGCCAGTAAAATTATCCACTGCAAATGGATGCAGGGATTGGGATTGTACCAGTACATCCTTGGCCAAAATTGGGCGGTTATCCCTATCCCCAAAATCGACCACTTTGTCTAATGCATCCAATAATTCGGCGATTACCACAGAGGGGGAAATCTCTTCTGACTGCCGTATCGACTGTCCAATATAACTTAAATACAGGAAGTCACGGGCACACCACAGGGATTCAAGAAACAAGTATCGATCATCCTCCCGAGCAGATCGGTCTCCAGGACGGCGTTCACCAGATAAATCAAAACTAGCAGTCTGCGTCTGCCGGGGGAAAGCGCCCTCATTCATACCAATAAGGCAGATCATCCTTGCACTAATACTGCGCATGGGGCGCAATCCACAGAAAGTTACTCCACGGGTAAGAAACTGGCCACGGGTGGTGCCCGACTCCACCACATTATTGAGATGATATCGAATAACCCTGAGGGGAACCACGGAATCAGGTGCAAGTTTACCATACTGTTCTCCAAGGTCATGAATTGCCTGGTTGATCCTCTGGCGATCCAACAAAGTGTCATTATTTTGCGGGAAAAAAGAACGAGAGAGAGAGTCCAGAAAAGATTTCCATTCTGACAGTCCCTGAGAACGCCGGGCAGATTTTTCAAAACTGCTCAGAAGGTCAGTAACTTGAAAAAGCTTGGCGAAACGGTTCGTATTCTCCCCCTCGATTTCGTCATAAGGAAGCACTCCTGACCAGGTGCGTTCATTATGAGAACGCATCGTGTACCCCAACGCCAAACGATCGAACGCATGTTTCCAGCTATGTTCGTCGGTAAGTGTGGAACCGATAGATTTTCTATGCTCGCCATCAAAACCCCAATGAAAGTGACAATCACGAATCCACTGTCTGTAAGTATCGATATCGTCGTCCGTTAATTCAAACCTTGTACGTACGGGCAGGGAGTCGAGTAGATCCAGGATCTCAGTATTTGTCGCCCGACCATCAAAAAATTCCAACAGATCAAAAAAGAAATCCACCAACTGACTTTCATGCCTTGGTTCCCGATCAACGATCGAGAAAGGAAACTTACCGGGCATACCATCCTCCATCCCCCCAAATGTGGCCCGTATGTAAGGTGCGTAGGCCTCGGGATCAGGCATCATCACCAAGATATCGGATGGTCGGATTGTGGGATCATCGGCAAATCGACGAAGTAGGTAATCTCTCAACACCTCGGTTTCCCGCATCGGGCTGTGACAACTCATAACCTGCAAAGAAAGATCGGATTTATCAAACTTCGTGCGTTCTTTGGGGTGATCTGTGAAAACTTCGAATGTCCATCTTTGTAAAGATGAGAGAATCGAATGCCCCTTCGGTTCTCGAAAATATAACGGAATATCATGTGCATCCCGATCTACCAAAAGATTAAAAAATTCCCTACCCGTTCGACCGAGCGATCCAATCAAAGGATTGCCACTCTCAATATTTAAGTCCTCTTCCTTCCAACCACTCTGCCCCTCCCTGTTCGCACGAATCATTGCCCGTTGCTTCCATTTTTCCGATTGCACCTCGCCCCACATGACCGGAGCAGGTTGAAGAGCATATATTTGAAGCAGGCGGACTTCTCCGTACGATTTTAAAATATCTAAAAACACAGGAGGTAAGGTCGAAATCCCAAATACAATCAACCGGGGCGGGAGTGATTGCAGAGATCTTGGACCATTTAATCTTTGCATATCTACAACCAATTCAGGCAAGGATTTTTCTCCCATTGCTGCACGCAACTTTCTCCAGAGTATAGATTGCCAAGCATGCTCCCCGTCTACTTGTTTACCTTTTAACCATTGGATGATCATTTCCGGGCGGTAGGTTTGGTATGAATCAAACTGGGTTGATACCTGTCGACACAAACGAAACCGCCTATCTTCATTTCCTTGATCTTGACCGAGGTAACTAACGAGCGGGGAAAATGCTTCGGGTTCGGACTCGATTAATTCCGGCAGAAGCCCAAATATTTTCCATGCCATTCCCTCTTTTGTGTAAGGGTTCTTTGCAGGAACTCCACCAAGAAAGCCACGAAGAATCATCCATATTGTCTCCTCGGGGAACCGGAACTGAGAACGCCCAAATATTTTCATACGATCGGCAAGCTGCAGTTTTAACCAGGCACCCATTCCGCGGCTTTGCACAAGGAATTCTATGGATTGGAATGGATCGACATAGCCGTCACGCAGATTTTCCGCACACTTTTCCACAAGAACCTCTGAATCGTTCGAACCATAAAGAAGGATACCATGCCCGAAATTACCCTTCACGGTTCCCTGAGCACTTATTTGCTCCATATCAAAATCTATCTCGTCTTGGCTCAATTAGTGGAAAATATAAATGTTGAAAACAAATGTGCGAAGAAGATCGAATGAAATCGTATGGGCACTAACGATTTATAGTTAATTGCCCGGTAACAGGATGAAGAGTTAAAAAAGCCATAAAGAATTTATAACAAATCATAAGGACAAATAGAGTCCGAAAGAATTATTTAATAACTATTTATTTAGGAATCAATTGCCCTGCTCAGGAAGGTTTGGGGAGCAATTTAAACTTTACGACAGGAAATCAAAAATAAGAAGCACGCACCCTTACTTTATTTTGGAATGCTGACTCTCAACTAGGATAAAAAATTAAACCATCAAAAACAGTGAACTAAAGTCGTGTGAAATGCGTTCTATTAACAAATTAAATAATACATGCATTATGAAATATCTCTCTCTCACACTTATTTTTACAGTCCTGTCTTTTTCCAGCTTTGGAGCTCCTACAAAAGACATAGTCGATACAGCCGTAGATGCAGGCTCATTTAACACGCTCGTATCAGCAGTACAAGCAGCTGGGCTTGTGGAAACTCTTAAGGGAGATGGTCCATTCACCGTTTTTGCCCCAACCGACAAAGCTTTCGAGAAATTTTGGCCTGAAACCTTAAAAAATTTGTTGAAACCAGAGAATAAGGACAAATTACAAATGTTGCTCACCTACCATGTGATACCCGGTAAAGTGGATGCCAATAAAGCCAAAAAGTTGAGAACTGCAGAACCCCTAAGCGGTGGTTCGTTTGAGTTATCAAGTAAAGACAACGATTTGTTTATCAACTACGCCAAAGTCGTAAAGGCGAACATCAAAACTTCCAACGGTATTATACACGCGATCGATTCAGTACTTATTCCAAATCTCGTAAATCAGACATCTTCCATACAACCGAGCAATACGGATCAAATTATTAAAAAAGCGATACACAAAGGCGTACCGATGTTTAATTCAGGCCATCATGTAACAACCGCAGCCCTCTACATGAAAGCAGGAGATGAGATCCTCGATCAATGCCCCTCCTCTGCCTGCTCAGCATCGATGTCCAAAATTAAAACTGCCATGCAACAAGCTTCGGCTGCTGGTTGCCCCGACATCTCAAGCTTGGATTATGAGAAATGCATTCGATGAAGTATTAGCTTCCTCGAACTAACCATTTTCTTGTCCACCATCAGCGGGTCTTCTTTTGGGAGGCTCGCTTTTTTATTACAAATACTACCCTAAAATTTTGTAATACATTGAAACCAAGTTAATTAATAATGCCCATTAAAACTGAAAACATTCTGCACCACGCTTAAATACTGAACTAGAACCCGCTTAGAAAGTGGCGCAAGAGGTGGGATTCGAACCCACGACCCTCGGTTTAGAAGACCGATGCTCTATCCAGCTGAGCTACTCTCGCAAATGGCCAAGAGTGAAGACCATAATCAATTTAGCTCTTTAAGAAAACAACTAATTAAATCTGCCTTCCCCGATTTATTGCAGGAACCGTTAATTAACTTCCTAATCCAACAGGAGTAAAGAGGGGCAGGCATCATCAAATGCTTGTTGAATTTGCCCAGCTAAATCTTCAATGCCTTCTGTGGATAGTCCAAAGGATCTAAGGAATTTATCAGATGGGGTTTTCGTTATTCCATGTCCGCTAAAGCCAATGCCAAGCTTGTGAACAATAAAATTTGAGAAATATACGATATCAATGAGCAGGTGATGATCGGGTGAATCGACTTCCGCTCTTAAGCTACGATCCTCAACATGATGCCAAAGAACTGGGAGAATCAAAGATTCAGGCATATTCCATGCTTGCATCATTTTAGCACCCACGAGGTCATGCCGAACGAGGTTTCTCATTATTTCCAGATCATAAAGGTCGATATTCTTGCGTTTGGCAGAGGCCAATTCCTTGACGAAATCTTTCTTATTAAATTTTAATTTCACAATTTTGCCAATATCGTGCATAAGTCCACAGGCATAGGCTTGGTCTGGATTATCGTACCCAACAAGCTTGCTGATTTCAGATGAAGCAACGGCAACAGCTAGGCTGTGTTGCCACAAATCTTCGCAACAGAAATTGACAGTAGATTTAGGCAATTTCATTAATTTAAGAACCGATACATTGAGGGCAATTTTCTTGGCATTCTCAAAGCCTAATTTGTGCAACGCGTCGTGAATGGTGGTAATGCGCTCTTCTCCTGGTTCGGTAAATTCAACTTTATTCGCCACTTGTAACACTTGTGTGGTGATGGATTGATCGACCTCTACCAACTCTTCAACAATATCTAAATTCGAATTTGGATCCGAAAGTTTTTTAACAAGATCCTCGAGGATTTGTGGCAAACTTGGAAGTTTCTGCTCAAGAGACTTAATAATTTTTTTGTAATCAATCGATTCAATCATATTTTTGATAAATTTAGTTACCAATAAAAATCATTCAAGAAAATGATCAAATGAAATTTTCTAAGTAATTCTTAATTACTAAATTTTATTATTTCATCTGTAAAAAAATACAAATAGCTGGGAACTCATCCGAGATACTTGAAAAATACTAGAATAACATGTAATAATAACTACATGAACTTAAACCTCCGACTTCTTACATTAATTTGCACCCTTTTCACCCAACAATATGCATGGTCCCATTGCCAAGTGCCGTGTGGTGTGTACGGAGATTCTGCCCGCTTTACGCAGATGCTCGAGGATCAAACTACGATTGCCAAAGCGATTGATCAAATATCTGATCTGGCTGGCAAAAAAGATGCAAAATCTGCCAATCAATTAAACCGCTGGGTTGCAGCTAAGGAAGATCATGCTTCCAAGATCCAAAAAATTATCGCCGAATATTTCCTCACTCAAAGAATTAAATCATCCTCGGATAAGTACGACAGTTTACTCAAAGGTGCACACTCCGTGATGGTGGCGGCGATGAAGTGTAAGCAGGGAGTGGATACTAAGAGTGCCGATTTCCTTAAATCAGCGATCGAAGGCTTTCAAATGGTCTACGAAAAGTAAGGCTAAAAAGTCTTTCTTCGAATCTCAAGCATTCTTCCATAAGGCTCATTCCACTGGGCCGTTTGATTGGGCTCATATCTTTTCGGCTCGAAAGAGTTGGCAATCAATTGCCTGGCATCAGCTAAGGAACTTAATTCGCCCGCTGCTATCATTTGCACGATCACATTCCCTACCCCAGTCGCTTCGATGGGACCAGCCAGCACTTCACAACCTGTAGCGTCAGCAGTCATTTGGTTGAGCAATTCATTTTGTGTTCCTCCCCCTACGATGTGTAATTGATCAAGAGACTTACCCGTTTTCCGACGCAAATTCTCGAGTACTTCCCGGTATTTTAGGGCAAGTCCCTCAAGGGAAGTCCGTACGATTTCATTTTTGGACTGGGGAGCAACCTGCCCAGAAACAACACAACGCTCGGCAATTTTGCTAGGCATTTCACCAATCGTAGAAAATACGGAATCATCCACATCTAAAATTGCTGAAAAAGGACGGGCTTCACGAGCCATACTGGTTAGCTGAGCATAATCGAATTCCTCTCCTTCCGATTGCCAGTGTCGACGGCATTCCTGAACGATCCATAACCCACTGATATTTTTGAGGTAACGAACATCTTGGCTGACTCCGAATTCATTGGTAAAACCGAGCTGATCACTCTCGGCATCGCAGAGCGGTTGATCAAGCTCCACGCCCATTAGCGACCAGGTTCCTGAACTAAGGTAGGCAAAGTCAGATCCATTAGAAGCAGGAACTCCAGCAACCGCCGAGGCGGTATCGTGCGATCCAACAGTAAATACGGGCAAATCTTGACAGCGAATTTTGTCCTGAGCTCCCCCCCTGACCGTTCCAACTAAATGCCCGGGCTCCCACAACTCTCCGAGCATGTGAGTGGGCAGTTTTAAACGATCGAGCAGTTCAAAGTCCCAGGCTCGCGAAGATTGATTAAGCATCTGGCTGGTACTAGCCATGGTAATTTCATTTCCTTTTTCTCCAGTTAACCAAAAATTAATCAGATCCGGTGTAAAAAGGAGGTTTTGAGAGGCATCCAGGCATGATTGGTTAGCCTCTTTTTCAGCCATCAATTGAAAAATCGTGTTTATAAGCAATGGCTGAATACCAGTACGGGAAAAACACTCCTCTCTTGGAACCATGGAAAAAAGTTGATCAAGCATAGGATGGGTACGTTCATCCCGGTAATGATAGGGCAAGCCCAGTAAATTTCCTTTTTTATCCAAATGACCGTAATCCAACCCCCAACTATCTACTCCAATGGATTGAAGAGATGTTCCATATCTCGCCTGGGCTGTAGCAAGCCCATTAACAATTTGTTGATACAACCCAACCGTATTCCAGTGAGTCGAACCATTCAGGGCTACAGGTCCATTGGGAAATGAATGTACGACCTGAAGTTGCAATTTGTTTCCATCAAATTCACCTGCTAGGACTCTCCCGCTTTCTGCACCCAAGTCTACTGCGAGGTAGACTTTTTTAGAATTGGACTGAAAATCAATCATAGAATAAGATTCTTATCGGTACTTCCAGACGCTTGGACTGTCGAGAAAAAGATAGCATAATAAAATTTCCTGCAAATGGGCACTCTTGCTTGAAGAATCAAAAGGATTTGATATCAAGATGTCTAGGCAGATTCAAATATTTGATACGCTTTTAACTGAAACCCTAATTTAATATGATTTTTGATCCAGTTTATCTTCTCGTTATTGGGATTGGTATGGGGCTCAGCTTTTATGCATCCAGCATCACCAAGGGACGTTTTCGTAAATACAGTAAGTTTACTACCCGTTCACGACTCACCGGTGCAGACATTGCCCGCAACATATTACAGGACAACAACATAAATGATGTCAGCATCGAACGTGTTCCTGGAGAACTGAGCGATCATTATGACCCCCGAACCAAAACGCTTCGACTTAGCCAATCGGTTCACGACTCGAACAGCATGGCTGCCTTTGGAGTAGCAGCTCATGAAGTTGGCCATGCCATCCAGCATGCAAAATCCTACACACTGCTGTCTTTTCGTTCGGCTTGGGTGCCTGTTGCCAATCTTGGGGGCGGACTTTCTATGATTGTGATCATGCTCGCCTTCTTCCTAGGAGGTGTACAAACCGCCACTGGAGCTTCTTTGTCGTGGCTTGGAGTTCTTTTGTTTGGGTGTACGACCTTGTTTACTTTAATTACGTTGCCAGTTGAATTTGATGCAAGCAGCCGGGCAATAGCCTGCCTGCAAAAAGGAGGATATGTCACCGAGAAAGAATTGGATGGTGCCCGAAAAGTTCTCAATGCTGCAGCCATGACTTATGTTGCTGCTTTTGTCACATCCCTACTCACCCTCCTGTATTGGGCATTTCGCTTAGGTTTACTAGGTGGGCGTCGCAACTAATTTGTTGTGGGTCTACATTATCTGCCTGAGCCTGCCACCCTTTACTGCATAGTTTTAAAGTAGTCCCAATTCCGTTCATTCGGGCTATTGAAAATTGTCTTTCTTTCATAATTTGGAAAAAACTGTTACCCTTTACCTTCTAAAAAAAATGTTCAATTTCATGCCTACATTCTTCCAAAATTTAAACGGACGAGTTTTTTCGCCTCTATTATTAGGTCTTTTTCTCCTCGTACATTCTTCGACTGGAAAAATTGCTCTTCAAAAAGAACATCGTATTTCAATGATCGGTGCTGGGATGGGATCAAGAATGGTACATTATGGTCATTTTGAAACCGAGGTTCAATTGCGCTTCCCCCACCACCGATTGGTAATTCGCAATATGTGTGACGAAGGAAACACCCCAGGCTTTCGTCCGCACCCAGGCCGAGGACAGGAAGAACAATACGCTTTCCCCGGAGCCAAAAATCTTGTGCCAGCAAAATTCCAGGCTATTACCAAGCCTTCAGGCTTTTTTGAAACTCCTGATCAGTGGCTAACCCGATTAAGAACTGATATAATCCTGGCATTTTTCGGATTCAATTCTTCCTTTGATGGACCGAGCGGACTGGAAGCTTTCAAAAAGGAACTGACTGCCTTCCTTAAACATAGCCTTAGCCAGCGCTACAATGGGCAATCCCAACCTCTTTTTGCTTTGATCTCCCCTACTGCAGTTGAGCCCACACCGGGAGTAACCACTGGTGCCTCGCAAAATAAGAACCTCGCACTGTATGTCGATGCGATGCAGAAAATTGCCAAAAAAATGCGTATTACTTTTGTGGATGCTTATAAACCCTCGCTGCAATGGTACAAAGGGGAGGACATTCACACCGTAGATGGTGCTCTTTTGAATGATTTGGGAAACCGCAAGCTCGCCAATCTCCTTTGCGATCGAATTTTTGGCGAAGGCAACCCTAAGAAAAATAAACGGGAAGCTATCCACGATGCAGTGATGGATAAAAACTTCTATTGGCTTAGTGATTATAAAATCCCCAATGGTGTTCATGTCTACGGAAGAAGATATAATCCACACGGTCCTAAGAACTACCCCTATGAATTGCAGAAAATTAGGCAGTTTACTGAAATTCGAGACCGAGCAATTTGGGCAGCCAGTATCGGATCGGGAACCCGTTTATTTTTTGAGGACAAAGCACCCGGCAACAGCCGCTTATCTGCTGGGTGGAATTTTGTAGGTGCCCCAGAACCAGTTCTTTCCGGCAAAGCCTCTTTATTAAGACAAGGAAAGAGAAACAGTCAGGTAGTGGTCGATCAATTCCGGCATCCTCACCACATAACAGACAGGGAAGAGGAATTTTTTGCCTGGGTTTATTTAGATCCAAAAAATCCTCCCAAACAAATCATGCTACAATTTCATAACGGAAATTGGGAACACCGGGCTTTCTGGGGTCAAAACCTTATACCATACGGCATTGAAGGAACAGCAGGTAGAAAAAGATTGGGCAATTTACCAAGCGTCGGGAAGTGGCATCGATTATCCGTCAAAGCTCACCAAATAGGATTGGATGTGAATTCAAAAATCTACGGTATGGCCATTACCCAGTGGGACGGAAAATCTTACTGGGATCGTACTGGCGTTCATTACGGGTCCATTAACCTTGCTGAGGAGGACAGAAAAACCATCAAACTGCCAAAGGTGGCAACCAATTATCGTTCCGATAATATAAAACACGGAAGATTGAGTTACACTCCGGGTGAACAAGTCGTGAGCAAACTAAAAACAGCCCCCGGCTATAAAGTACAACTTTTCGCGGATGAAAAAAGATTTCCTGACCTGGCAAATCCGGTGCAAATGTCTTTCGACAATCAAGGCAGGTTATGGGTGGCAACTATGGCAAGT
>NZ_CAXLML010000159.1:0-3663 GCF_964187505.1 Candidatus Chordibacter forsetii | reverse complement strand
CTCAAAAACTATGTATGTAGACTTGCAATCTATTGCAGACGGTGAGAGCCGCTTTGATGATCCCGGGGCTTTTGGAATTGAGGATCTTTATACCCAAAACGATGGTTTTTTTGATTGGGCCACGATTGAGGACGATGGGGTGCTATGGGAGTATGAAATACAGACATGTAACAACTTGGAAGCGAACACCTATGGTGATCGAAATATTGCAGATAGAGACTTTATTAAATCTACTATTGAGGGGTTGGTCGATAATCCTCCGAGCCAAGTTCTAAGATTCAAATTTCATTATATTTTAAAAGATAGGGCGGGGAATAAGGGAGAAGCGACAAGAACCATAGAGATTCGTGGGTCCCCAAACCTCTACCCCACTATTTTCTTTGTTTTAGACCACCCAGATGCCTTGGATGGTATACCATCATCCAATTCTATAGATTCTAATCAGAGCAAAGCTACTTTACCCACACTTATTTGGAATATTGAGGTGGGGCAGGAGCAATATTCTAGTCGTCCAACAGCTAAAGTTTTTACCGATCTTGGCGGAGGCCAAGAGGAAGACCTTAACAATTTGTACAAAGTTAATAAAATCGAATTGGACATCGGGGATGTTATTAAATCCGACTTTTTGATTCTCGCTTCGGATGACATGACGAATTTTTTCTCAAAAGTGAATTTTTGGAATAATGTCGATGAATATTTTGTAACCGGTGAGCCAGCTGCCTACACGAAATATCCTAAATCAAACACAACAGATTGGAGAAGGGTCGTTTTAAGGTACACAGTAGAAAACAGTCTTGGTAACAAATCAGAAAGAGATATTGAAGTTCGCTTAGTGGATACAACCTCTCCCACTATTGTTAAAAATAATTTTGATAGCGGCACCTTGGAAGTGGGGGATCCATTTACCGATCCTGGAGTCACAATTTCAGATATAGCGGGATCCCTGATCGACTCTAATATTACTATCGATTTAGCTCACCCTAACGGCACGGATCACAATGCTACTTTTATCGAATTAGCTGAGCTTGGGTTTTGGGAACCTGGAGATTTTACTATTACATACACTGCTGGGGATGAATTTGGAAACCTTGCGGAAACCCAAGTATTAAACCTTACTATTCAAGATGGTACGGATCCACATGTTGCTTTAATTACTCATGATTCATTAAACAAATTCAATGCACCAGGCACCGGTTTGGGTAGTTCCGACCTTTCTTACCAAAACGCGAATAATCCTCTGGTCTCCCCAAACTCTAGGTTTGAAAATTATGAAGGCCTAAAGAGTAAACTTTCAAATCTGTCGGTTCATTACGATAATTTTATTTTTTCCAGTGAAGACCCATATGTAATGCAAAACGGTAATAGTGGTTTTCTTCTTAAGGCCTCTGAGTTAGACCCTGACTTTCTAGCTACTCTAAAAAATAGCCCTCAAAACCTAGTTTCTTCGACAAGTGATACTGTAGCAATTACTGATACTTTCGGCAGGACATTTTCTTGGTATAGTCCATTTGCTGTAAAATTTAATGATGGTACGACTTTGCAGGATCCGGGATTTTTGATTTATGAAGCATCTAATTCTGGATTAAATTACGAGGCATCCATTGCTCCCGATTGGTATGGTGCTGATAAAAATCAAACTAAGGAAATCGTTGTAAACTTTACCGTTACTCAGCTTAACACTAGTTCAAGAAGAACTATTTTTACGAATGCTCGAACATATACTTTTTTAGACGATATAAAGCCATTAATAACCATTTCTCCTGATACAGATAGTAATTCTACTTTCATTGTTTTGGAAGCTGGTTCAAATTACAATGATGCTACTAGCTCAGGGAATTCTTTTCGAATTTTTAAAAACGGTAATTTTGAGCCAGAAGAAATTTTAAATGTCCGTGCTGACGATGTTACTGATGGGCTAATAACCTCATCCATTGTTCGAACGATTACTGACTTGAATGATTCTGGTATAGGAAGTGTTGTTACCTCATATCCACATGTTAACCATATTTATAAAATAGAGTACAATGTTAATGATCTTGAGGGAAATGCTGCTGACCCTGTCTTTCGTTACCTAATAATAAAAGATACGATCGCCCCCTTGATTTATCCTCAGGCCGATGGAAACACTTCTGATAATTTTTTGATTGATTATTTAAGCTCTTCCCCAAACCCAAACATTCTCACTGAAATACAGGCTCACCTGTTATCGGGTTTAGTCGCATCTGACTATGGAGCTCTTGGTGCCGGAGTGTCAGATACTATTGATAGTAGTTTGGATCCAGTTGCTAATAGTAACAAGTGGCAAGCTACTATAACAAAACCTTTGACCGATTCTATTGACCCAAGTGGGGGCTATGATCTGGGGAAGGTCTATCCTTTTGCTAAAGATGATCCAGCTTATGAAGTAGTTGTTACTGTAACCGATGAGTTTGGAAATGTCTCTGCCCCAAGAAGTCGAAGTTTAAAAATAGGCGACTTTCAGAGCCCTGAAGTTGGATTAATTGGTGATACTACGGTTCATGACTTTTTGCGCTTTTCAACCAATACCGGAATAAGTCCACATTCAGATACCGAAGAAATCAGTGGTAATGATTATAACCGGACTGGTTTTGGAGCAGGGATGCACAGAATTATGTTGGACAATTATACTTTTGTAGATCCAGGTGCTTATGCACATGACTACAATTCATACTTTAGCGTTGCAGACGGTTACAAGAATCTTCAGGGGAACGATGCTTATGGAGAAACATATGCGATGCGTAGAGTGGAGGATCGTGCTGAAATGGAGGCATGTGCAGAAATTGGTGTTATCTATGTTTATAGTGCCTTGAATAATGAGGTTTTGAGCGATCCTTTTTTGCATTATCAGGGATTAATGAAAGACAATATTTATGGCTCGGATACCAATGTAACCATAACTCCTGCAGCAAATGTTAAAGTACCAGATGTAAATGGGAGCAATTATACATTTGATGAAGCAAACAAATTAAATGGAATAAGTATGGATGTGGTTACGATCACAAATGAATATAGAGTAAAAGATGGTTGGAATAATAAGTCTGATATTGTTACTAGAACGATCTACATTTATGAAAGTCGTCAATTTCCAGGCTATGCGTTTTATGCGACCCCTCTAACCAACGGTGATGGCCTTCCGTTCGAACATATGTATGATGATGGGACTGAAAATCGTGCTTTTTTGAATGATACAAGAAAGGATACTGATGGAGATGGAGTGAGTGACTTCTGGGAAAAAACCTTTGGCTCTAATCCAGAAGATAGAAGCAGTGTTCCAATACAAGATCTTTCCAATCCGAGCGTTTACAATTCTATTGATTTTAATATTTCAAACGCTGAATAGTTTCCTTTTCGAAATATTTAGTAGTTTGGCTTTTATCGATTAAATGCCTTTCTTCATTGCTCGACAATTATCATAATTCTCGGTTACATAACCAACACCTATTAGTCCCCATAGTTTAACGGATAAAACAGTGGTTTCCTAAACCGTAGATCGAGGTTCGATTCCTCGTGGGGACGCCATTTGATTTAAGTTTTTCTGCACACTGCTTAAGTTTGCTACCTTCTCTTTTTGGTTTGCATCCACTAATTTCCATTTATCGTTATGGTAAATCATTTGGATGGATAGTTGGGTAAACATTTTAA
>NZ_CAXLML010000158.1:0-37689 GCF_964187505.1 Candidatus Chordibacter forsetii | reverse complement strand
GAACATCCGGCTACTGACATCATTACCAATTGAATGATCAACCAGGGAATAAATCCGAAAATTGCACTCATGCATACACCCCAGGTCAAAAGAGCAAGGTTCATCATCATAACCGATCGTTTTTCGCGGGGTTTTGACTTTTTAGAAGGAAAACGCTCAAGCACGAAAAATAGAAATAAAGGAGCAAAGACGAACAGAATGAATGGATTGCGAACCAGACGATAATTTATCCGGGTAGTACGGGAGGACGCCAGGTATTCCTTGACTGTTAATGTCCAAACATCACCAATACCACGTCTATCCAAATCCCCAGTGGTCGCATGGTGCATCGCATGTTCCCATTTCCAGTGATGGTAGGGAGTGAAGGTGAGCATGCCGGTAATGAAGCCAATCACATCGTTTGCCTTTTTGTTTCTGAAAAACGATCCATGTCCGCAGTCATGGAAAATAATAAATGCACGGACAAGAAATAAACCGCCAAGGATGGCCAGGGAAATCGCAAAAAGCCACGATATCGGATAAACAAAATACAACGCCGTCCAAACCCCTGCCAAGGGACCTAGGGTGTTCACCAACTGCCAGATGGCAGCTTTGCGATTGGGCTTTTGGAAGTCTTCGACTAACTTTTTCCACTCTGCAACTGATTTAGTTTTTTTATTCATAACATAATTTTCCCATTAATTACTACACTCCGCTGTAATACCAACAGGTAAATGTAAAATAGGCAAGTTTTGATCCTTGGTGTGAATTTCTTGAAGAAAGCTTATTGAATCAACTGTTCCATCTTGTCGCCAACCAGTAATACTTTATGAGTTAAGGTATTTATGAACGATTTTAAATCTTCAAACAAATTGGTTTTCGACCGCTCTATAGAATCTGGTCTTGAAAGAGTGCTGGTCGATCACGACTTTCTGGTAATTTCTTTTGCCCGGGTACTCGAAGAATTGGGTGTCCCGGGAGCGGCTAGTCTTTTACGGGAGAGAAATTTTTCCGAACCTGCCAATCTGCTTTCTCCAGAGTGTATACAGGCGATATCTTTTTACTTCCAATTGCTCAACCTGGTTGAGGAACATGGATCGGGCAGAAGTGCCCGTTTGCGGGAGAAGGAACTGGGCGGGGATGCCGAACCCGGTCGCTGGGGGCGTTACCTTAAACAATTAAACGATGCAGGGTATTCTGAAGAGCAAGTACGCCAAAAACTCAAGGATGTCCGGGTGGAACCCGTTTTTACCAAGCATCCAACCGAAGCCAAACGCTGGGCGGTTCTTGGTTTGCACCGTGAAATAGTACGACTTTTGCGAAAGCGTGATGCTGTGGAGACTGTATTTGAACAGGCATTTTGTGAACGCAGTCTGCAGGCTGTGCTCGAACGTCTTTGGCTGACTGGTGAAATTTTTTCACGCAAACCAGAAGTGGAAAACGAACTGGAAAACCTAGGCTATTATTTAAAACAGGTATTTCCCGTAGTCTTTAATAACCTGGATGATCGCTTGCGCCACGCCTGGGAACTGGTATGGCCCGAAGCCAAACCTTTATTGGATAAGGAACTTCCCACTTTGAGCTTTGCTTCTTGGGTTGGGGGTGACCGTGATGGACACCCAAAGGTGACTGCAGAGGTTACCCGAAACACCCTGCGTACATTAACACAGGGAGCGGAAGAGGTTGTTCGTTCCCGCCTCGTTGAGCTCGGGCAAAAACTTGCTTTCAGTCGGACTGGCTTGGCCGCGCCTCCTGCTTTGCTTGCCCGTTTGAAGAACTGGGGAATTCCTGAAGATATCGGAGAACCCTGGAAAGTTTTCGTTTTGTGCATAGCCGAACGTTTGGACGAAGGAATTAAACCCTTGCGGGAAAATTTAGAACTTTTGATTTCCAACCTTACCGAGTCTGGAGCTATATTAACCGTGGATTTGTATGTCCGTCCCGTTTTGCGTTTGATCAATAGTTTTGGGCTTCACCTTGCCCGCCTGGATGTTCGTCAAAACAGCGATGCTTATGACCTTGCCCTTGGACAAATGATGGAGGCTGCAGGCATCGATGATGGGCAAAATTTCCGACAGTGGACCTTAGCCAGAAAGCTTGAATTTCTTAACCAGGAATTGAACCATCCCCGCCCCATGACTCATGCCTCGATGGAACTTCCGGCAGAGGCGGAAGAGGTTCGGGCCACTTTTTCTGAATTAGTTGACCATCTGGATGCTCGCGGACCAGAAGGGCTGGGTTGCTTGGTTGTCAGTATGACTCGATCGGTAGCCGATTTATTGGTGGTGTGTGTGCTTGGAAAAGAGGTCGGGCTTACCCGGGTAAGGAATGGAGAGATGGGCTGTGCGTTACCTGTGGTTCCCTTGTTTGAAACCTATGAGGATTTGGAAGCTGCACCAGGGATTATTGATGATTTTCTTGCTCACCCCTGTGCCCGTGCAAGTTTACAAAAAAATGGATCAATTGCTTCGCAAGTAATTATGCTCGGGTACAGCGATAGCAATAAAGATACTGGGATCATTGCCAGTCAATGGGCTTTGCAAAGAGCTCAAAAGCGCTTGTTGGAAATTGGGAAAAAGCATGGAGTATCCCTTACCTTCTTTCACGGACGGGGTGGTACTGTGGGTAGGGGAGCCGGGCCTACACACCGTTTTCTCGAAGCCTTGCCTAAGAATTCTCTCGCTGGTGGATTGCGTATTACGGAGCAGGGAGAAGTAATCGGGCAGAAATTCAATACCGCAACCACTGCTTCTTCCAACCTCGAGACTTTGCTTGCCGGTTCCCTGGGTGCCCGTTTGCTCAGTAAAGCCAAGGGTGAACCTGCAGAAACGACTGAGGTGATGGATTGCCTGGCCGAATACTCAAGGCTTGCATATAGGGAGCTTTTGGAAACCGATGGATTTGTGGAGTTTTACCGGCAAGCCACTCCGATCGATGCGATTGAACGAAGTCGGATTGGTTCCCGCCCGAGCAGACGGACCGGACAGTCGAGCTTGCAGGACTTGCGGGCCATTCCCTGGGTATTTAGTTGGAACCAGTCGCGCTACTACCTACCTGGTTGGTATGGGGTAGGTGCCGGTTTGGAAGCATTAAAAAATCAATTGCCAGATCTTTTTGCCGAACTTCCCAGTCTGGTAAAAAAGAGTTCTTTTCTTCGCTACGTATTTTACAATGCCGAAAGCAGCCTGGCGAGTTCCGACCCTCAATGGATGGGTGCCTATGCGGACTTGGTTGAAAATACTGATCTCCGGAAGTTGATGCTTGGAAAAATCATTGGAGAACGATCGCTTGCTGAAGAACATTTTACCTCACTTTTTCAAGGAACCTTGCAGGACAGACGTCCCCGCTTTTGGAAAACCCTGCAAGCCCGGGAAGATGCTTTACGCCTGTTGCATGGTCAGCAAATTCGATTGCTCCGAGAATTTCGTGCAGAGGGCGGAGACCAACCGGAACGGGTCGAGCTAATGCTCTTGGTGGTCAATGCAATTGCCAGTGGTTTACGGACCACTGGATAAAAGAATTAACGCAAAAAAAGAAGTGTTACTTCACGAAACGGGCGGGTGCTTCGCCTTCCAAGTTGAGTACAATGGCAATGTTCAGAAAGGTGATTTCGCCCATTGATTCACAATTTTCGAAACGTTTATCCTGGTGCATTCGGGCAAGTTCTTCCCGTAGGCGACGAACTTTTTCATCACTGGATATACGATCCTCGCACATACAGTTGCGCAAACGTTTGATTCGGGTCTGGGAGAAGTTGAATCTTCTTTGGATGAGGGTGCGTTCCTCCCGTTGGTACTGTAAACTGGTATCCCGGTTGATCAGACTGGTACAAAGATCGACCACCGGTAGGTTGTTCTTAAAAAACTGGGGCAGGTAAAAACTGCGCCTGCCTTCATAAGATTGCTGGTCGAAATCAATTGCCCGTACCCGGTACTGGGTATGTTCGAGATCAGGAGTCATTTCCACGACATAATTATAGGCCCGCATGTCTCCTAGGAGACGAACAAAGCAACGTTCGTTAAATTTGATGAATTCCTTGGCCAGTCTGACTTCGTTCAATTCCTCGCGCTTTAAATAATTACGGATAAAATCGTCCCCGGGTACTCCGATGATATGCTCCTCGATGAGGGTGTCTTTATCCACCTGGAAATTGATCTCGTTGGGGGAGAGTAACTGTTCAAGTTCGAGACCGTACACCCTGGAGGCATCCGCTTTCTTAACGTAAAAATAGTCGTGATTGTCGTTGTACTGGTTGACGATACGAATACGGAAAGGCTTGGTATTGCCAAAGGTACAGTAATCTACCCGGTCGACATAAAGGTTGGGCAGGATGCGTTCATCCCCCCCTGAACGTAGCAGGACATATATTTTTTTTAATCCTTCAAATATTTCCCGGCCGTAGTTCTGGTCATAGACCATCGTTTGCCAGAGGGTATCCTCGTTCTTGGCATTGACCACCGGGAAGGAATCTTCTGCCTGGAGCAGGTTTTCATAATGCACCGGGAGGTCGAGTTGACGTTTGTAATCTTTGAGGTAATCGCGCAGGGGATCGTTTAGCGGAAAGAACTTTTTTTTCTGCTGCTGAACTTCTTCCTTCATTGGGATTGGATGGTGCTACTCATAGAATTGATCAGGTTACAGGTTAAGCAAACGAAGTCCGATCGACAAGGGGCAAAGCAGCCTTAAAACCTGGAGTTAGCCTTCGCGGAGTAAACGGGCGGGTTTTTCCCGCAAGGCTTTTCGGGCTGCAAAATCTGCAGTGATTACGGAAAGTCCTACCACACAAAAAATTACTACCAATGGAATGTCCCAACGAAAGCTCCATACCCGATCAAAAACTTGAGCAGATAGAAGATAGCTTGTGCCTATACTCAGGCATACCCCAATGGTGGCAGCACTTGCACCCAATATTCCAAACTCCATCCATACCTGACGGCGCAACTGCCCACTTGTGCTACCCAGTACTTTTTGTAAATTCATTTCCCAACTCTGGCTCCGTGCCTTTTCCCTGACTACACAGTAAAGAATGACGAGGCCGGCAAGAATGGAGAGGCCCGCCATTACCTGTAGCGCCCAGGTCATCTGACCGACCACATCGAGGATCTTTCTTCCCGTTCGTTCGACATCGAGGATGGAGACCGTGGGAAACTTATTCACTAATAAATCCTGGACCCGGGCCTTTTTTTCTTTGTTTAAATGATGAAGGGTTCCGAGAAAGGTTTTGGGTGCCTGCTCCAATGCACCCGGTTGCATTTGTACAAAGAAATTCGGTTGAAAACTCGTCCAGCGAACCCTCCGCAAATTGACCACCTTTGCATCGATGAGAATACCAGACACTTCAATGGTCATGTGATCGTTCAAACTCAGCCCGAGGGCTTTGGCGTATTTGTGCTCCACCGAAATTTCTGCCGGTCTGCCTGCTGCAGGATCAAATACTCCGGAAAAGGGATGTCCGGCAAGCAACTGTTCGCTTTCCAAGAGGTTCTTCCGGTAGCTAAGGTTAAAACTGCGGTTGCGAAAGGCATTGCGCCTTTGTTCATCAGGGTTGTTCAGTTCTTCTTCTTGTCGCTGAGATTTTTCGTAAGCTATACCCTTTAGCGATTTAATCTTTCCCCGAATCCATGGGGTGATGTTACCCAATGGTGTCCCTTCTTTTTCCAAAAGGGATTCCACCCCCTTGAGTTGTTCTTCTTGTAAGTCGAAGAGAAAAAGGCTGGGTAAATCGCCGGTCGGATCATCGAGTCCGATTTCCTTACCCAGTCCATGATGAGTCTGGGGAATCAGGGTAATGAGGAGTACACCCAGTCCGATAGCGAGAAAGCCGGTAAGGGCACCCGCACGGTTGCGGGCGAGCGAACGGGCTGCCAGCCGAATAGATAGCCGGGAATGTCCAAATAACTTTTCTCCCAGTCCAAATCCGAAGCGGGCAAGGAGGTAGAGCAGGATGAGGGAGCCGAGAAAGCAGCCAAAAAATACATTGGCCAATTTATCGGAATGTGCCTGAGCCAGGCACAAGCCCCAAAAGGCAACGAGTCCGGGCAGAGCAAGCAAGAGATTCATTCGCGAAGGTTTCGATCCGGGACGCACCGCTTCCTGGAAGAGTTCAGCAGGCCGTAAACGACGAACCTTGCGTAAGGCGGGCAGGGCAAGCAACCAGCCAGATCCCATAGCTACCGCAAAGGTAAGGAGTATGCTCCGTGAGCTCACCCATACTTCAATTTTTGAACCAGTCATTTCTGAAATTATTCCACCGAGTCCGGGGAGTAAAAGAGAACAGGCAAGGGTGGCAGGCAGTGCGGCAAATATACCCAGCAGTAAAAGCTGAAGGAGGAAAATACGCAGGGCGGTCTTTCGGGTTGCTCCCAAGCTTACAAGGGTCGCAAGCTCGGGCATTCGATGGGTGAGGAATCCATGAAAAAGAAAACCACTCCCCAGGCAGGCAAGAAACAGGGCGACCAAAGAGACCAGAGATAAAAAGTCGGAAAGGTAGCGTAAGAGTCGTCCTGCCCGGTGACCCGCTTGGCGATGAGTGAAGGTACGGACCTCTGGGGCGCTGAGTGCCTTTTCCAGTCCCCGCCCGAAGGCGTCTGAGTCTATACCTTTGGGTAGTTGAAATAAATGGGTGTGGTAAGCGAGGCTGCCTTCGCCAAGTAAATTGGTATCATTCAGGTATCTCCGGCTGATGAATACTTTTGGGGCAAGATCAGTCGGTTGAAAAGTCAAGCCGGTCTCTTCCTCAATGAGGTCAGCAATTCGAAACTTCGCCTCTCCCAACTGTAGTTCCTCTCCTACTTTAATTCCAAGTTGGGACCGGGCTTCCGGGTAGATCCAGGCAAGCCTTTCCTCATGGAGGAGATTGATTTCGTCCCCGCTTTTTTCCCCGCCCTTTTCAAGTTTGAAGGTTCCATGAAAAGGAAATCCCGGATCTATTGCCACCACCTTGACCAGGCGGCTACGCCCGGTGGGACCGGCTGCCATGGAAAAAAAATCGACCGCCTTTGCCTCCCTAGTTTCAGCGGGCAGGGTATTACGAGCCAGTTTAATTTCCTCTTCCGTGATGACCCGTCTTGCCCGGATGGCCAGGTCCGCACCCAATAATTCCCTGGATTCATTCATTACCTTGGACTCGATGGATTCCCGAAAGGCATCCACTACCACAAATCCGATCAATCCAAGGGCGAGATTAAGGCTGTAAAAAAAACAAAAGGATCGACTGTTTCGCATCTCCCGCCATGCCTGGCGCAAAATAAAACTCATTTGGTTAAATCTTCAAGGGTTCCTTCGTTAAGAAGGAGTGACCGGTCGCAACGATCGGCCAGTTCTCGATTATGGGTGACCAGAACCAGGGAGGTAGTATGTTCCCTGCATAAATTAAACAGGATATCCATGACCTCATCTCCCGTCTTTTGGTCGAGGTTGCCCGATGGTTCATCCGCGAGGATGAGAGCAGGACGGGTGACCAGAGCCCGGGCAATTGCCACTCTTTGACACTCTCCGCCGGACATTTCCGAAGGGAAATGGGTGGCCCGGTGATCAAGTCCCACTTCCTTAAGCGCGGTTCGGGCCCGATCCGAAAAGTCGGTAGTTTCAAGGATTTCCAGTGGGAGTCCGACATTTTCGACCGCAGTCAGGTTGCGCATTAAATGATATTGTTGAAAGACGATACCCAGTTTTTCTGAGCGTGTTTGGGAGAGTTGATCTTCGTTGATCTTGGCAAGGTCTGTCCCATCGATTTCAACAGTTCCTGAGTCTGGATTGTCCAGGCCAGCGAGCAGGGAGAGTAGGGTGGACTTCCCACAACCGCTCGGTCCGAGGATAGCTACTTTTTCTCCCTGAATTACTTCGAGGTCTAAATGCTCGAGTACCTTTACTTTATGGTTTCCCTGTTGGAAGGATTTACAGGCTTGGTGAACTTTTAATATGGGGTGCACTTCAGTTATTTGGAAGATGTTCGATCAAGTGTGTATATACGGTTTCGCAAATTACACGCTGACCGGCTGGGTTGGGATGTATCCGGTCTGGCAGGTTCATGCCTGGTTTTCCACCCACTCCCTCAAGTAGGAAGGGTAGCAGGGGAACTTTTAATTCATTGGAAAGTTCAGGGAATATTTTTTCGAAGTCTCGCAGATGAGCAGGGCCGTAATTCGGGGGGAGTTTCATCCCCGCAATCATTACCGGTACCTTTTTTTGAAGAGCCCGTTCGATAATACTTTTTAAATTTTGTTTGGATTCTGCAGGAGGAATGCCACGCAATCCGTCATTTCCTCCGAGAGCGACGATCAAATAATCCGGTGGAGATTTTAAATGCCAGTCGATTCGGGAAGCTCCCCCACTCGTGGTTGATCCGCTAACTCCACCATTAATTACCAGGTAATGGCGCTGTTCGGGAAGTAGGCTTTTATTGAGTTTTGCTTCAAGCAGGGAGGGGTAAGCCTGGGCTGGTGACACCCCATAGCCTTCAGTCAGGGAATCACCAAGAATGAGAATGCGAAAAGGGTTTTTGTCTGATTGCTCTTCGGCCGGGGGGATCGAATTCGAGGCTGGAATTTCTTCTACATTCGAGCAGCCCGTTATAAAAATGAACAGAAGTGCAAATTGCCAAAGGTTTGCCCGTTTATGAATCTTTACCATATTTGCATTAGTGCCCTATATCTATTATCAAATTTTATTATGATCATTGTCCTCGAATTTTTGCACGAACATGCATTGAGTATCGATTTTGCCATGTTCATACTTATAGGACTGGTCCAAGTAATCGTCTACCCGGTTTTTCGGGAAATTCCTCCAGATCGATTTGCGAAATGGCATCCACGATATTGCAATCAAATCGGCTGGTTTGTACTTCCCTTGATGATTGCCCAGTTGTTGGACTCCGTAAGCAATTGTTTTTTTATTGCCGACGATCTTTCCTGGGGTCGACTGCTATGCGTGCTCTTTGCCTGGGCGGTCACCTTTCTGATTTCTGCACCCTGTCACCGAAGGTTAGCAAGAGACGGTAAAACCGATGCGGTGGTTGACCGGTTAATCCGGACGAATCTTTGGCGGTTAGTTGCTTGGGCTGGTGTTTTGGTAATCTCCTGGCTGCAGTATTAATGGCCCATAAAAAAGCCCACTTGCAAGTCAAGGACTGTGCCCATTGTGGCCGTCCTTTTCATAACCGTAAAAAGTGGATTCTCCGGGGTATTTGGGATCAGATCCTTTATTGTTCTGAAAAATGTCGGCGCTCAAAGAAGTGACCGAACAACTGGTTAGGCGAACCGTTTGGTGGATCAAGCGGGATTTTCGGGTTTCGGACAATCATTGCCTCTTCCTTGCCACCCAGACTTCGAATGAAGTGATTCCCTTTTTTTGCTGGGAACCAAGTGTGCTTAATGGTGAGGATTGTGGAGTCTTTCATTTGCAGGCCCAGTGGCAGGCATTGCGTGGATTATCTGCCAGTTTGGAAAAGCGTGGTTCTGGGATGATTGAACGGGTGGGAGAGGTGGTGGACGAGTTGGAAACTCTTTTCCTTAGCCACCCCTTTGAGCGTTTACGCTCTTACCAGGAAACCGGAAACGATCTGACTTTTCGTCGTGACCGGGCAGTACGTGCCTGGTGTAGGCAACGTGGAGTCGAGTGGGTTGAATCGATTGGCACATCGGTTGTTCGTGGATTATCTGCTGAGCAAAAACGCCAGGTACCTAGAAAGGGTTCACGGGGTCGGCTTGCGGTTCTTCCCATTCCAAGGAACCTTTGTGCTCCCCAAAAATGTACTTTCTTTTCCCCTCCGCGGGAATGGCCAGATCTACTCCGTTATTTTCCCAAATTTTCGGGTGGTCTTTCCTCTTCCTTACAGGTGGTGAATGAACGCTCAGCCTGGGATACCCTGAATTCCTTTCTCCAGGAGCGTGGAGTTGCTTATTCAGGCGGTATTTCTTCTCCCAATCGTGCGTTTACTTCTGGTTCCCGGTTATCTCCCCACCTTGCCTGGGGTACGATTAGTTCGGGTAGTGTCTTTGAGGAACTCGATAGAAGGCGGGAGGAAATTAGTTTGATCAAAGGGCCTAATCCATGGAGGCGTAGTTTACGTGCTTTTGAATCCCGCTTGCATTGGCGTGACCATTTCGTCCAACGATTGGAGGGCAGTCCGCAGATGGAATTTTCCGCACTAAATCCAGCCTATGATGGAATCGAGTATGAGGATGACTCCGAACTTCTTACTGCATGGACCGAAGGGCGTACTGGTTATCCTCTGATTGATGCCTGTATGCGTTGCCTGGGTGAAACTGGGTTTATGAACTTTCGTATGCGGGCAATGGTGGTGAGCTTTGCCTGTTTTGGAATGCATCTTTCCTGGCGTACCATTCATGGCCCACTTGCCCGGATGTTTCTCGATTATGAGCCGGGTATCCATATCTCCCAGTTGCAAATGCAGGCGGGTATTACCGGGATCAACGCTATCCGGGTGTACAGTCCGACCAAACAATTTTTGGATCATGACCCAGAGGGTACATTTGTAAAAAAATGGGTTCCTGAGTTAAGGGAATTTACTCCTGCAGAAATTGCATACGCGGAAGAGGTAAGACTAACTGATTATTCTCCTCCGGTAGTTTGTATAAAGAAAAAAAGCAAACAAATGAAGGATCGTATCTATGAAATTAGACGCAGTATAAGTGGGAAAAAAACATCGCAGGAAGTTTTACAAAAGCATGGATCGCGAAAGGGAACAGGACGGGTGAAGCGAAAAAAGTCCACCGACCTTTCAACCGGTCAACTTGCTTTGTTTAAAGACTCAAGCCCTTGACCGTTCGGAGGTCGCAGCGCAAATCCTCCATTGAGACCAAATCCCTTAACCATTTTCTAGGTACCCCACATCCAATACCAAGGGAGGCTCCTACCACGACTGCCCGATGGCAGTTGTCCCCACCCACCTTCGCGTTTTGGAGAAGGGCGAGGGAGAAATCGTCGTGATATTTCCAGGCGAAATAAAGGGAGGCTACAAAGGATTCGGGGAGGTAGCATGCGGTGGAAAGTTTTTCACCCACCACTATACGATCGGGCAAATCAACCCAGTTCATAAATTTTGACACCGAAACTCCAGGTATAGGAAGTTCAGAAAGTACCTTGCGGATGGGCACACCATCTGCGACATGCAGAAGGATACGGGTAAAGTCGGCTGCTGCCCGCAGGGAATATTCGTGGTCATGAGTAGCCCGAACCAAGGCGACTGCAAGTTCGATCAGTGTGGCAGGGTCGGTGATTTCGAGTGCTTCCAACCCAGCGAGTAGTCCGGGTATAAGGCTGAGTGCACCAATATGTAAATCTGCAGATCCACAGGACCTTAGGCTCTTCCCCCGGGCGTAGTGGGCGAAGAAATTTCGGTGGTATTCTTCCGCGTAGGTGTCGTGGTGCCATCCCGGAGTGAGCATAACCTCGGCATACCGGGCAAGCCATTCATCAAGGTCAAAACTACCACGAAGAATGATCCAACGGTAAAGTTCGACAGAGAGTTTTAGGTTTAAAGTATTTTCGCCTGCCTGAAGGAACTGGTGGTAATGAACACCTCTTTTGCCCCAGAACTTGGCCTGGTCGTGTAAAATATCTGCCTTTGGACCAATGGGTTCATATTTGGATCTCCACAAAATACTATCCGGGTGGGGATTGCGGGGAGCTAAGTAACTGTCAAAATCACCGTAATCCCGGTCGAGGGCGTTGCGATCATAGTACCAATGCGCGGGCATGGCGATAGCGTCGCCAACAAGGGAACCAAGAAATGCGTTTTGCATGCTCACAATATTAAGAATAAGTAGTTTTGTAGGATGGACAAATTTGAACAACACAAAAGCCACTCATCAGAGTCCTGTATGACTTTGTTTTATGACGAGATTTATTCGTCGGGACTTGATCGTACTGCCCGTTTTCCTGTGGATCGCTACTCTCGCATTGCCGAAAATATCCGTCTGAGGGACAAGGATGGTTTGATTGAAATAAAAAGCCCAAGGCTGGCTCAGAGAGAAGAAATTTTACTCGCTCACGATGCCAGCTTTGTTGATCGTTTCCTCTCCCAGTCTTTGTGCGAAGATGAAATCCGACGGATTGGGCTGCGTCCGTGGAAGCCGGAAATCGTGGAACGTACACTTCGCCTGGTCGGAGGCGCCCTCGATGGCCTCGACCTTCTCGCTAAAGGTTTTCCTATTGCTGGAAATATGGCAGGAGGTACCCACCATGCTTTCCGGCGAGAAGGGGCAGGCTATTGTATTTTTAACGACCTTGCTATCTGTGCAGAGTTTGCCCTTGGGCGCGGACAGGCGGAACGCGTTCTGATTCTTGATCTCGATGTTCACCAAGGGGATGGGACGGCAGAAATTTTCCAAGGGGATGATCGCGTGTACACTGTTTCTCTTCATGGGCAGGATAATTTTCCCTTTCGAAAAAAAACCAGTGATCTCGATCTCGGCTTCTCCAAGGGGGCAGGGGATGAAGAGTTTTTGGACGGCCTTGATCGAACCTTGGCTCAATTAAGTGATCAATCATTTGACCTCATATTCTTCCAGGCGGGAGTGGACGCGTTGAGTGCGGATGCTCTCGGATTATTAAACCTGACTCGAAAGGGGATGAGTCAGCGGAACGAACGGGTTTTTGATTGGCGTCACAAACTTGGAATTCCCATGCTCTTGTTCATGGGTGGTGGATACTCCGACCCGATTGACGATACAGTGGATGCTTTCACCGATTTGTTTTTTGGAGCGGCCAGGGCGTACCAATTTGCCGTTCGAGCGTAGGTAGGGTGCTTTTTAATTTGTTTGCTTTTTCAGGTTTGATCAACCTGAACCATCCAAAAATTGGTGTTAATTTTGATCAATCATCCAGATATTTCGAAAGCGAACATCCTGGCCATGTTCCTGTAACTTTAAACCTCCAGGAGCAGGGGTTATTTTGATTCCTCCATTGGCTTTTTTGACTTCAATATCATCGTGCACCTTTAAGCCATTCCACCATACTGTGGCCCGTGCATTGGCGATTTTTTGATCGCCTTTCCATTTCGCATTTTTGAAAAGAAAGTGAAATGCATGCCATTGCCCATTGGGCCTCCAGGCATTGGTGTCGGGCACTCGGTCCATACAGAAAGCGGCAATCCCATGAGGTCCAATCTTCCAGTTGTATGGATCAAGCAGGTCTTTATTTTTGGGAGACTCGATTTGAATTTCATAACGGTTTTGCATGTAGACTCCGCTATTTGTATATCCATCCACTTTTCCATCACCTCTTGCACCCATCATTACAAATTCTACATGGCCTTCGTAATTGGAATATTTTTTCTTGGTTACCAAATCATGTGTTCCCCATCTCTTACCTCCATTGGCCATTAAAGTTTGTCCATTTCCCTTGGGGTCATTCATTATTTTCCAGGTGATATCCATGCTCTTATCTGGCCACATTTCCCAGTTCTTTTTTACTGATTTTATGGTTCCATTGAACAGAATATCAGCGTTCTTTGGAGCTTTGCATCCAATATCCTTATTCTGATTATATCCGCTTCTTTGTTCTGGTCTTTTAACCTCGCTTGCTTCGGTTATGAAGGCTGTGAAAAGCATTGAAATTAACACCAATATGTATTTTTGGTTATGTTTTTTCATCAATAAAATTTGTAGATGTTTGGGCTGGTGGTGGGAAGGTTAACGAGAGAATCCATAAACCTATGTTTTAATACTGCCCATGAGAATAATTCATTGGCAACTTATTCTTTGCAGGTAGTTCCCATTTAAATTTTTCAGGTCCTTTGGTTAAAGTGGTCTGGCCCTCAGGCAAATCATTTATTCAGGTTTTAAGCTGGTATTGATATCATTTTTTTCTGGATCTACTTTCTTTTTTTTGGGGAATATTTTTTGTAATACAGAAGTAAAAAAAAGACCCAGGTGCATACAGGTGGGCAAGGCTGCGGATATTCCCATGATCAGGCCGAAGTATATATTCTTGGCATTTTCACGACCAGTGGGATCCTGGATTGCCTGAATTGCCCGGTTCGTATATTTTGTTCCCCGCTCTGCAAGTTGTTCAGGTGCTGTTTCCCACAGGCTTATCATCCATCCTCCAAAGGTAAAAACGAACAATACCCAAAAGGTTGCGAGTACTGCAATGATCAGATCGAGGGAGAGGTGAAAGACATATTCCGAAGTCTTATTGGATGCGAGTGCACGCCGGATAATCCAAATAGTTGCAAAAAAAGACAAACTGTCAAACAGGGCACCAAAGATTCCCACAGGTATTTGTAATTTTACGTAGTGAGATGCCTCATGGGTCATCATGTAATAAGGAAAGGCGGTGTAAATGGCCAACCAGTAGCAAGCGACATTTAAAAAAATGAAGAAACCAAAAAGGATAGGGAAGAAAATCCTGATCGATCCACGTTTGCGTTCATAGATGTCGAGGATTTTGTGCAAGGAATCTCTCCACTGAGAAATAATGGTATTCACGACTTTGGGAATAGCCTTAACTTTTCAAACTTACAATGCAGATCTGCTTGATTGTATATGGCAAAGCTTACTAGATATAGAGAAGTGCTGTATCTTTCAACATTTCAAAAGGGTGCCTTGGTTAAAAGGTTTTGGTGCGGACTCGTTTTTTGCACTGGGCTTTTACAAGGAGCGATGTGTGTGGGAAATACCGGAACTATGGAAGGTATTTTGTCTTCCAAGGGAGATACCTGGATTGAGGTTTTGGACGATGGGAATTATTTACATCGATTTATTCCGGAATGGATTGGGCAAGGGCCTGCAAATGGAGGGAGTTTTAAGCCGGAAACAATCTTACTTCTCAACGATTTGGTTGTGGGAAACCGAATTTCGGTAAGATGGTCCATGGACCAGCATCTTAGGTTAGTAGGTGCCCAAATTTTGCCCCCGAAAACACAGGGGGGAATCTTTATCGGTTATATACTTAAAACCAGCAACCGATGGATAGATGCACAGAATATAGACGAAGGAAAACCTTGGCGTTTTTATTTGCCATGGGTTGGAGGATATCCAAGCGAGGGAGGAGGGTATGATTTACAGATTTTACGGGATTTGAAAAACCGAAACCCCACAGACCCAATTCGATTCTCCTGGAAGTATAGCGGTCGTCCAACCGTGGTTTCCTTTTACGAGGAGGTCCGGGATTCAATTACCCCATTTTGGGTGGGTAAAAAGCTTCCCAGTCCCCAAAGGATAGGGGTAGAAGCCAAGCCAACCAAGCTGAATGAAGTGGATGGGGAAAAGGTTTCTGCTCCGGCTAACCCTTTTGAGCAGTTAAACCAGGGAGCTAATAATTTGGCGAATCCGTTTGACCAAGTTAATCAGTCAACCACTCAATCTGCTAATCCTTTTGATCAATTAAATACTGAGCCTGTACCGACAGTTGATAAAAAACTTAGTCCGTTTGATCAGTTAAAAAGTCCTGTTGTACCAGCAGTTGATAAATCGGCGAATCCATTCGAGAATTTACCTCTTCCTAAAACGAGCCCATTCGATCTAATTGAGCAAAAGTAGGAAAAAATTAGTAAAAAGCTATTAGCTTATTACAAACCTTTTAACTGCAGGTAAGGGTCGTTTTGAGGGTCGCTTGGATCGTCACGGATGATCAAGTTTAATCCACTTGAAATGGTCCATTCGGATGCGGTTGCATCACCAGCATCCCAAGATCGGTGAATTCTCTTCCTCTTTTTAAGAATGCGTTGTTCTAGGTCCAGGTTATTTTTTCGATTTAAATTACTCCATAGGATGTCGCGTATTTCACCATTTTTATTAAGGGCGATAACTTGGACTGCAGCACCTCGGGAAGTAAGGGATAGAAGGTTTGGGTCGTCAGATAAATCTTGGGTTAGTACAACTTCCTTAGCCTTTTTAACTGCTTGATCTCGGTAAGCTTCAAAATTGGCGGGGTATCTACCTGGGAGAATATTCCCATCCATATTTCGAACCGCAAGTTCAACAATTTCAGATGACCAAACAGGAGAAATTTTCCCACCTCTTATATCCACACAAAAAACCTTGGCTGGAAGATTTTTGGGGTTTCGGTAAGCGGGAATTTCTTCTATGGCGAGGTAGCATTCGTCAATCGCTTTTGATAACCCAAAAGAGTTGGGTTCGTGAATGGTTTCGAGTGGTTTGTTATCTGGCAGATAAACAACTAGACCTTCAGTTCTAGGGTAATAACAAACTTGGTTTCCAATTAGCCTGCCCTGTGCGTCAAACCTTCCTTCTTCTTCCAGTAAGTCCGCCTTGGTCAAAAACGGATGTCCTCTGGGGTGAAAATAAGTGCGGTAAGGACCTGTGGGAATTCCCTTGGAAAAAGTGGCTTCCAATCGGATGTTGTTTTTTACGGGGATTTCACCCGGCTTCAAACCGTCCTCTCTTAATTTATTAAAATACCTGAAGATCTCGGCATTGGACATCGGATAATAGAAAGACATGTTTCCTTCAAGTTCGTCCTCAAAGTAATTTTTTTCGTACAACAATTCCCCCGCTTTCCCATAAGCCCTAAATGAGCCTTCTCTTTTCCCGCGCTCAAAAAATCCAGTCAGTTTTTTTAAGCCGTTTGATTGCCAAAAAAAGAAGGATCCGTGCCGTAATCCATCGACGACTCCAATCTCGAATTTTTTTTCACCATTTGAATGGTTCTCAATTACCCGGGCAAATTTCCATTTCCCGACCGGTTCGTCTTCGCCTGCATAGTATAGTCGGACGATCCCCTTTTCATCTTTACGATACTCCAGTCTTTCCGTGCTTACTTCTTCTTCATTGGAACAGCCTCCCAAAAAGAAAACTCCAAAAAGTCCGAGCAGTTTGAATTTTTCCCGTTTGGCAAATTTAAAAAAGTTCACAGTCAATCAATACATTTTCTTTAAATCAGTGGGCAACGGCAAACTTACTCGGTTCGCTCTCTGACTTGCCGGGCAATTTCCATCACATCAAATGCCGGTACGGTTATTACACCTGATGGTCGGCCTCCTTCCTTACGAAAGGCAGTCACCCCAATCCATTTGCCATGGCGGTCAAATACAGGGGTGCCAGGAGTTACATTCTCCACAACCAAGTAGTCCCTGGGTTTATCAATTACTGCATTTACCCAGCCTCGTTGCAAGGTGGACTTTCGATATAGGTTTCGACCAAGTTTGCCTAAGGAAACCACTTCATCAAGTGTTTCGATATTCGGGATTTCTAATTCATTGTATTCAACAGCAAGAAACTCCTTGGGTATTGAATCGTTGGAATCAGTTGGTAGGGGACGAATAAAAGCAAGGTCGAGGTCCTCGTCCTTAAGTAAAAAATTTGCCGGAACTTCGGAACCATCCTCCAATAAAATCAGAACTTCGGTGTAATTCACATTTACATTTCCCGGACTTCTCATCCTTGCCAATATCGAATCTGTCGGGTCGACTTGATTTAAGGATAAAACGATCAGTCCGTCCTTGCCAATCACGGTGCCGAGTGCCTCAAGTTTTCTTTCAGATGGGGGGAAGCTCCGGCCTCCGGAACTAACTTCGATGCGTACGGTTACAGATACCCAGGTTACGCTATCGGATTTTTTTTCCAGGAGTTCCTTCCAAATGGAAACCGGCGAAGTTTTTTCATCAGCCCATAAATTACTGGCGGGATTGATTAAAAAAAGGGCTGCCAAAAATAGCCCGGTATTAAAGAATTTCATAAGGCTTCCCACTCTGGTTGCAGTTCGATAAAGAGGGTGTGGATTCCCCGTTTTACAAAGAAAACAACCTGCTCAGGCTGTTTTTTGATCAAGTTGGTCATTAGGCGTTTAATCTCATCGATTTGATTGACTGAATGATGGTCAATTTTAAGGAGCAGGTCGCCCTGGCGTAACCCGGCCAATGCGGCCCATCCGGCAGACTCTACATTTTCAACTAAGAGGCCGTTTTCCTCTGCATTAATTCTCATAAATACTCGATCAGCAAAGGATAATTCACGCACCGTAAATTCGAGATTTTTCTCCTCGTATTCCGGCATTTCATTTCCGGGTTTTGGACGTTTGTCCAAAGTTGCATTGACCTCCATAATTCTACCTCCTCTCCAGACCTCTACTAAAATAGTGGAATCAATCCGATATTGTTTGATCATATTGCCAAACACTTCCACATCCTCCGGTCGATAAGCTTGTATGAGTTGACCGTCGATTCGGAAGAGTAAATCACCGGGGAGTAACCCCGCGCGTTCGGCTGGGGTATTTGGAAAGACTTGGGATAAGCGGACCCCCCGGTTGCTGGTTTCCAGGCCCAACGCCTCAGCCAGTTCATGGGTAAGTACCTGAGTGCTCACACCTAACCAAGGTTTCCACGCCTCAAGGGGTCGCTTTTCCTCAGCTTCTGGTCCAATTTTGATCACGGTTAAATAACTCGCCAAGTTTCTTTCGAACCTTACCAAAACGGGGACGGGTTCGGTTTTCCCTTCGGTTAATTCCCGGGAGATTGTATGCAGGTCTTCGATTTTGGTCAGGGTTTGACCGTTTACTTCGACCAATACATCATTCTGTACCAGCCTTGGCTTTGCACTGAACGAAGGTCCGCCTTGGGCGACTGAGTGTACTTGTATTCCAAATTTTCCTTCCCTACGAGCTTCCAACGATGATAGGAGGGTAAAGTCTCTCAGAGTCAGTCCCCAACTTTTTAGTTCTTCTTCTGGCTGATAGGCGGGTTCACGTTTTGCTGTGATTAACTCCCAGTTAATGGACTGCTGATCGCGAACTCCCTTGACCTCAACTTTTTTTCCCGGCGGAATGGATGAAATCATTTGATGAAATGGAGGAAGGTCCTCAGGGATCTGTGCCTGTACAGTTTGCTGAGCAAAGGTGGTAATAAGATCTCCAGCCAAAAAACCGGCAGTTTGCGCAGGGGAACCATCAATGATTCCCGAAACTAAAATCCCGGGTTTTCCTTTTTTGAGAGAAGGTTGGCATTCCAATCCCGTCCATGACCTTTCAACAAAGCCTCGGGTAGCAAGCTCTTGGGAAACCTTTTGGGCGAGATTGGATGGAATGGCACCGCCTAGGCTCGCAATGGCAACTTCATTAATCCCAATGATTTCGCCCGCAGAATTCACGAGGGGTCCTCCGCTGTTTCCCGGGAATATGACCGCATCATGACCGAGCCAGCGGACCAACTCTCCCACATTTTCGCCATCCAGCCGAAACGATCCTCTCCGGTTTGAGATTAAGGCAAGGTTGGAAACAATTCCTCGGGTTACCGATTGAGATAATCCTGCCGGACTTCCCATCGCAAAGCAGGCATCGCCTACCTTTACCAGATCTGAATTCCCAAAGACGGCACTTTCAACCGGTGGGGAGTTCGGGGGTCTTTCTTCTAATCTCAGGCGGAGTACGGCCAGATCAGTAAGGGCGTCGGCACCTAGTAAATCAGCCCCGACTTCTTCGCCATCATGAAATCGGCAAGTCAGCCTGGTTGCTTTTCCAGCCACATGGTGATTGGTCACAACCAATCCAGATGAGTCGATAATTACTCCGCTACCGGTGGATCCCGATTTTAACATCCTTCCGTTGGACCCTCTTTCCGAAACCACTTCGATTCGGACAATTGCCCGGTAAACCGAATTTACCCGGTCATTAATTTCTTTGATTTGTTTTCCCACTAAAGGATAGAATCCTGGTAAACAGAGAAACGATAAAAGGAATAGTTTAAACGGTTTTGGCATACCTTTAATGCGATACCAGTTTGAGAAATAGTTGAGTTATTTGCAAATACACAAGAAAGAGGTTCTTGCCCTCCGACCCAACTAAAGGCAAGAATCAAAGGCGTAATAATGTAGTGAACGAAGTAACAAAGAGAACCAATTTTTTTTCCCGGGGGCAGTCCCAATTGCTCGCCTTTACCCTCTGTTCCGGTTGTTTATTCGTTCTCCTTCTTTTAATCGGGTGGGTTGTAAAATCATTGGGCATTTTTTTGGATCACTTTGCCACGGTGCTTTGGCCACTTGCAATTGCATCAATTCTAGCCATTTTACTTCGGCCGCTCGTTCGTAAAATTGAAGAGGGGGTTGGGCTGAGTCGCAGGTATTCAATTATCTCATTGTACCTTATTGTTTTGTCCGTTGTTTTTTTAATTCTTTGGGGAGTGGGTGGCGAAGTAGTCCGGCAATCCCGTGACCTTATGGGCTCTTCAGTGGATTGGCCGGAAAGAATTGAAGCGCGGGTTCGACAATCAGTCAGTCCGGAAACTTGGTCGGTGGTTTCAGAAAAATTTGGCCAGTTTAAACGGGACTGGAAAGAATCACTCCAAGCTCTGGGAACCCAGAATCCTGAATTAACCCAAAAGTCTGCCCAAGCCTTGCAAGATGCTTGGTCAGGTATTCGTTCATTTTTTTCGTATTTTGCATGCCTGGCAATAGCACCCATTTACTTGTTTTATTTTTTGGATTCCCGGCGGGATCATTTGGCTGATCTTGCCGGTCAGTTAAGTTTTTTTGGTGCCAATACACGTAAGGACTTGGTTTATTTAATCAGGCAATTTAAAGATATATTGGAAGCATTTTTTCGCGGACAATTACTGATTGGTGCAATGATGGGAATTGGCTATGCCATTGGCTTTAGTCTGTCTGGTCTTAAATTCGGCATTGCCCTGGGTATTTTCTTCGGAATTTTAAATATTGTTCCTTTTCTAGGATCGATTATCGGATGTTTGACTGCCTTGCTAGTGGCTTATTTACAACCAGGTGGAATTTTGGAAAGCGGAGAATGGAGCGTTCTTTGGGGCTGTGGCATTACTTTTTTAGTGGTGCAAATCCTCGAAAGTTATTGGCTTAGTCCAAAAGTGATGGGAGATCGAACCGGACTGCATCCGGTTGTTATTATTGCCTCGGTTTTCTTTTGGGGTTCTGCATTTGGAGGGGTACTGGGAATGATTTTAGGAATTCCACTAACCGCTTTCCTCATCGTTCTTTGGCGCTTGCTCAGGCAAAAATATTTGCCCGCCTCAAATTCTGTCTCTTAGTTCTTAAAAACTGTTTATATAGCAGGGAGATTTTCGCTTGTGCGCAAGATTGCCTTGAAACAGCCTTAACCTTTCGAAATGTAAGTATAACGCTACCTCTTCATTACCCTTGGCTAACAAAGACAAAGATTTTGTGCATTTGCACGTCCATTCGGACTACAGCTTGCTTGATGGTTGTTGCCGGATGGATCGATTGATGGACCGTGCGGTGGAGTTGGGAATGTCTGCCATGGCCCTTACTGATCACGGAAACCTCTTCGGTGCGATATCCTTTGTTAAGCAGGCGGAAAAGCGCGGAATTAAACCAATTATTGGTTGTGAAGGGTACATTGTAACTGATCATAAAAACGACGAGCGGCCAGGGCGGGAAAATCACAAATCTTACCACCTCGGTCTTTTGGCGAAGAATTTTGAAGGATATCAAAATCTCTGCAAAGTGGTGTCCGATGCTCATGTAGATGGTTTTTATTATCGTCCCCGAACCGATTTGGAGAAATTAGCCGAGCATGCCAAGGGCCTGATCGGATTTACCGGTTGTATGCAGGGTTGGATCCCTCAACTCATTCTTCGTGGTCAGGAAGAAGAGGCCGAACAGGCACTTGGTCAGATGGTCGATATCTTCGGTAAGGAAAATTATTTTGTCGAACTTCATAACCATGGAATTGAGGAGCAGGCACAATTGGTTCCCCCGTTAATCAAACTTGCGAAAAAATTTGGCCTTAAAACGATTGCCTCCAACGATGTACATTACGTCAAAGGCGAGGACTGGGCTCCTCACGACGCTTTGCTTTGTATTCAAACCGGTTCAAAATTGGACGATGTTAACCGGATGCGCTACGAGGCTCGCGAATTTTATTTAAAATCGCGCGAGGAGATGGAGGACCTCTTTCGCGAGGTGCCCGAATCCATTGTAAACACCTTTGCCGTGGCCGAAATGTGCGAGGTTAAATTACCATTTGGAGAGAACAATTATCCCGTGTTTACAATGCCTCCGGAAATTAAAACCGAGGTTTCAGATAATATCGAATACCTAAGAAAACTTTGCATAGAAGGCCTCCATCAAAGATATGAGGTTACTTACGAAGAGGCTTCCGAACGGGCTGAAGAGGATTCTCAGGTTAAGGAATTAAGCGAACGTTTGGACTACGAACTCGGAGTTATCGGTAAGACAGGGTTTAACGATTACTTTCTTATCGTTGCGGACTTTATGAACTGGGCTCGTGAACAAGGGGTACCGGTGGGACCGGGGCGTGGTTCCGGTGCGGGATGTCTTGTGGCTTATGTGTTGGGTATTACTGATATTGATCCTCTGCGCTTTGGCTTACTTTTTGAACGGTTTCTCAATCCAGAACGGGTTTCTCCTCCCGATTTTGATATCGACTTTTGTATGCGCCGTAGAGGAGAGGTGATCGAGTATGTCCGCGAGAAGTATGGCCGTGACTGCGTGGCCAATATTATCACCTTTGGTACTTTCGGTGCAAAAATGGTCATTCGGGATGTTGCCCGGGTGAGGGATCTTCCCTATGCCGAAGCCGATAAGTTGGCCAAAATGATTCCCGACGACCTCAATATTTCATTAGAGGATGCATTGGCAAAGAGTCCGGAACTTGCGGGGGAATATAAAAATAATCCCATTGCTAAACAGATTGTTGATACCGGCCGAGTGATCGAGGGAATGGTCCGCAATTCAGGTACACATGCAGCCGGAGTCATTATTGCTGACCGCCCGCTCAAGGAACTTGTGCCATTGACCAAGCAAGATGGAATTCTCACCACCCAATATCCCAAGGATCCGGTGGAAGAATTGGGCCTGTTAAAAATGGACTTCTTGGGATTGAAAACACTCACGGTGATTTCTGAAACCGAGGCTCATATTCGGAAAAAAGAGGGCTTGGAGGATTTTCGGGTAACGGGAGTCCCTCTCGAAGACGAGCCAACCTTCAAACTTCTTAACGATGCTCAGACCATCGGAGTTTTTCAATTGGAATCCGAGGGAATGCGCCGGCTATGCCGGCAGATGACCATTTCTAATGTCGATGAAATTATCGCCCTTATCGCCCTCTATCGGCCAGGGCCAATGGATTGGATACCCGATTATATAAAGGGCAAGGAGGATCCATCCACGATTAAATTCCCTCACCCATTGCTCGAGGATGTATGTGCTGAAACCTATGGAGTAATGGTCTATCAGGAGCAAGTAATGGAGGCGGCAAGGCGGATTGCTGGATACACCCTTGGTGGTGCTGATATTTTGCGCCGGGCGATGGGCAAGAAAAAGCCTGAGGAAATGGCCAAACAGCGGGAAATTTTTGTTAAGGGTGCCAAGGAGGTCAATAAAATCGAATCCAAAAAGGCCAACGACATCTTCAATATTTTAGAAAAATTTGCCGGTTATGGATTTAATAAGTCTCACTCTGCGGCTTATGGGATGATAAGTTATCAAACCGCTTACCTGAAAGCCAATCATCCAGTTGACTTTATGGCGGGAGTATTGGCTTGCGAACTTGGGAATTCCGAAAAACTTTCTCACTTTCTTGGGGAGTGTCACGATATGGGTATATCAGTGCTTGGTCCCGATGTGAATGAATCTGGGGAGAATTTTACTCCATTAAATGGTGAGGGAGATGGATTGGGATCGATTCGTTTTGGACTTTCCGCAGTCAAGGGGGTGGGGGATATTGCCGGAAAATTAATTGTCGAGGAACGTTTAAAAAATGGGCCATTTGCAGATTTTGGAGATTTGGTCGAGCGGGTGGATGGAAAAGCCTTAAACAAGAGGGTCTTGGAAAGTTTGATCAAAACCGGAGGGTTTGATGCCCTCTATCAAAACCGAGCAGCCCTGCTATCCGATTTGGACAGGGCAATGGGCGAGGCTCAATTACGCCGAAAAGATCGCGAGGCCGGACAGGCAAATCTTTTTGATATGATGGGTGGGGAAGAGGAGACAGATGAACCTTCATCCGAAAACTTTGGTCCCAATGGAAATCACGCTGTTCCGGAAATGGACAACCTACAAAAATTGAAGTTTGAAAAAGAACTTCTGGGTTTCTTCTTATCCGGCCATCCAGTGGATACTTTAATGGGGTTGGGGCCCTTAGTGGATACCCTTCGCTATGAAGATTTAGAAAACCTGACCGAAAAAATATCTTTTCGTTTATGTGGGGTGGTTTCCGACGTAGAGCGGAGATACACGAAGAAAGATGCTAAGCCTTGGGCACGTTTTAACCTTTTGGCGAAGGAACGGGATTTATCTCTTCCGATGTTTCCGGAAGCTTACACGAAATATGGAGAAGTTTTGGCAGACGGCGAACTCATGGTGGTAACTGGAGTAGCCTCGGTAAAAGACGGAGAAATCCGTATCAGCGTGGACAAGGTTCAAACAATCGACGGTTGCCTGGGTAAAATCATCGATGAATCTACCTGGTTAATCGATCCAGTTCATACAGATGCTGCAGATTTTTTAATTGATTTGCACAAGGAAAGCGAGCGGGGTATCGGCAGTGCAAAGGTGAGTGTAGCTTTTGCAGAAAAGGAGGAAGGAGACGGAATGGTCGTACAATTGGATGATCGTTTTAGGCTTAAGTTTGGATTGGAAAGCTTTTCAAATTGGAGGAATCGTCCTTGTGTAAAGGGGGTAAGGATTCGTGTTTTTGCCCCTGATCCTCCAGTGGAAAGAAAATATGGCCGTAAGAATTAGCCTTCCGACTTGACGAATCCCAGGCTCAATATACTATCCAATGTTTGATTTAAAATTATGTCTATCGAAATTAAACTACGCAAAGGTGAACCCATGGATCGTGCGATCCGTCGTCTCAAGAAGGCCCTGGATCGAGAGGGCACTATTCGTGATGTTCGTGCCAAACGATACTTCACGAAGCCTTCTGATAAGAATCGTGAGGCTCGTAAAGTTGCCGCTTTCACTCAAATGTTGCGTACCCGTTACGAAAAGATGTAAATTTTCTTTTTGGGGAAATTTACTCGTATTCCTAACGAGAAACCTCTAGCAATTGAGATTATGTCTCAGTTAGCAAAGAGGAATTCAGTAAGTCTTCGACGAGAATGGCGTCTCTTTGATCGTGATCGTGCTAATCCTGAAGCTTTTCTTAAACTGTGTGAGAGAATGGTGCAAGTGGGTGAATTTTTGCTCGCCCATGATGTGGCAAGGGCAGGGTTAAAACTTCATCCAAATCACAAATCCTTAGCTCAGCGGGCAGCTCATGCACTTTGTAAGGCTGGTTCCCCTTTAACTGCTACTTTAATCCTCGAAGAACTTGTATCTTCAGGGGTTAATGATGTGGAGACACAGAGCTTGCTTGCCAGTGCTTATAAAGACCTTTGTGAGAACACGAATAATTCCTCAAAGAAGCAAGAGTATGCTGACTTGGCAATCGCTCGATACGAACAGGCATACTTAGGGAAAAAGTCAATGGATCCTAATGGAGGGGATGCAGACAACCTTTATTATCCTTGCATAAATATTGCCTTCATGAATTTCGTTTGCATGAACTACGAAAAGGCCCGCGAATATGCCGCAACGGCCGGTAAAATGTGTTTAAAAATCCTTGAAAAGGATGAAGACAATTACTGGGTCAGGGCGACTCAGGCCGAAGCCTTTCTTTTACTTGGGAATATAGATGAGGCCCTTGACGCTTACGCATTGGCGGTAGATTTAACTGACGCTAAACCATCCTATATCGCCAGTACTCGTAAGCAGGCCCTACAAATCAGTTCGCTTTATGAGGACGAAAATATTCGTCAAAAAATTACCCAAGCTTTTCCAACTTTAGGAATCATTGCCTGTTCTGGTCATTTAATCGATACTCCAGGCAAGAGTCGCAGATTTCCCCAAGAGGCTGAACAAATCGTGCGGGCTAAGATTGAGGAAAAACTCGATTTTTTAGGTGCGACTTGTGGCTACAGTTCCGCGGCCTGTGGAACTGATATTATTTTCTTGGAGGCTATGGCCGAGCGTGGTGGAGAAACTCATGTGTTTCTCCCATTTGCAAAGGACGAGTTTATTCAAACCAGTGTGGCTCGGGGTGGTGGGGATTGGGTGGCGCGGTTTGAAAAAGTTTTGGACGACGCCACTTCGGTACACTATGTAACTAACGAGGGGTACTACGGAGATGATGGATTATTCTCCTTTTGTAATGATGTTATGCTTGGTTTCGCAGCTATGCGCAGTCGCGGATTGGATGAGGTGCCCGATTTACTTTTGTTCTGGGATGGTAAGAAAGGTCAGGAGGGGGGGACATCAGAAGTGGCGAATTCCTGGAAAGATACTTTTCAAGAGCCCCAGATTATCAATTCAAATGATGTCTTGGCGTTGCTTGATCAAATAGATGAGCCCCCTATTCCCAAAGGAGATACCAAGCCGATCTTCGTTAAAAGTTTTGGTGATACCGTAACCGCTCTACGTTCTGTTAAGACTATGCTCTTTGCGGATGTTGAATCGTTCACCCGGGTAAATGAAGAATTAACCGCTCAGTTTGTGGAGGTTTTTCATGGAGGTGTCGCCAATATGATCAAGGAATTAAACTGTAAGCCCGAATTTGTGAATAGTTGGGGAGACAGTTTTTTTGCCGTCTTTGATGATTTGAATGACGCATTAAAATTGGCGATGAATATGCGTGATTTTTTTGGAAATGGAAATTGGCCAGAACTTTCAGGAAGTGGGAATTTGGATGTACGTATATCGATGCATGCCGGACCGGTTTACGAAGAGTTTGACCCTCTTTTAAAAAAGAGAAATTTCTTTGGGCGTCATGTTAATCAGGCCGCCCGAATAGAACCTATTGTTCTTCCAGGCTCTGTTTTCGTATCGGAAACCGTTGCTGCTCTTGTATCTTATCGTTACGGAGAGTTTGATTTTGAATACGCTGGAAACCTTGAGTTAGCCAAAGATTTTGGTGCTTACCCGGTTTATATTCTGCAAAGAAAAGGTTACTAACGGATCCCCCTTATGCAGTCATCCTCGCAAGCACTTGGGATTTCTCCCCCCTTTGACGCTTATTCGGGCGAAGGTCCATACACTTTTGTCAGTTATGCCCATGCTGACAAGGTCATGGTCTTTAATGCTATGCGAAAACTTAACGAAAGAGGGGCGAATATCTGGTACGATGAAGGAATCAAACCAGCGGGCGAATGGGTGGAGGAAATTGCCCATGCAATCAAAGCATCTTCTTTGTTCTTGGTTTTTATTTCTCCAAGATCGGTTGATTCCCGTTATGTCAAAAGTGAGGTTGGTTATGCACTAAGTGAAAATAAGGAAATTCTTACCGTTTATGTGGAAGAAACCACTTTGCCGGCTGGACTTGCATTATGCCTTCAACAGTTCCAATCGGTTTTTCTGCAGGATGCCAATTGGAAAGATAAAGCATTGGAAGCCATTTTTGAAAAAATGGATGCTCCTGTTTCTTTTCAATCTGAACTGGTTGATAATGGAGAAGAAGTGGTGGATCACGGGAAAATACTTTGGGATTTTTGGGAGAAATCCAGAGAGCGCCAACTTTTAAGGTCCAATACCTCAAAACCTGAAGCAATCCCACGCTCTAAGCTATCTGGGAGGAAACAGGTTTTAATTAAAAAAATTCAAGAACCTGAAGCACAACCATCCAAGAGTGCTGGTTCGACTAGGCATCCATTTGCGGTAAAGGTTGAGGTTAATCTTGAGAAAGAGTCTTCCCATAGTGCTGGCGATTTGTATAAGGATGCAAGTGCTGGAGATTTTTCCTGGATTCCAGGAGGAGAGATTTCGCTCAAGGTTCCCTATTCCGATGAAAGTAAAACCGTTCGGGTAAAAAATGGATTCTGGATGGCGAGATTTTTAGTTACCCAAGGACTCTATAACAAGGTAATGGGAAGTAATCCAAGTTATTATGATTCTTCGATTAGTGGGGACTTCAACAACCTGCCGGTAAATAATGTTTCCTGGCTTGATGCTGTTTCCTTTTGTAAGGCACTAACCATTTTGAGTAAGGGAGAAGGCAAACTTCCAGAAAACTATGAGTTTAGGCTGCCCACGGAGGTGGAGTGGGAATATGCATGCCGGGCTGGCACACTTTCAGATTATTACTTTGGGGCTCAGGCAGATAAACTGCAGGATCACGGATGGTTCCGTGGGAACAGTCAAAAGAGGTTGCACCCAGTCGGTTTAAAAAAACCAAATCCATGGGGGCTTTTCGATGTTTATGGCAATGTCCGGGAATGGGTGGGGAATTCTTTCGTTAATACCTTACTCAATGATTCCGAACAGGATGAATTTCGAATAAGCCGGGGTGGGGCGTATATGAAACCTGCCTCCGAATGTGAGTCTGCCTCACGATCAACCAATTCCCTGAACCACCGTTTTCGTAACCTTGGGTTTCGTCCGGTTTTAGCAAAAGTTCCCACCTGAGTACCAACCTATTTCCACCTTTAGGGAATTTCCATTGTCACTTGAGGGTGTGGCCGTCATAGTCTAACACTTTAAAATGAGCGACCAGGTAAAGAAAAACCCTACCGACCAAGAGGTATTGGACGGAAGCGATCAAGTGGCGGTACGCCAAGCAAAATTGGATGTATTGCGCGAATCCGGAAAAGATCCTTTTCAAGCAAACTGGGAACAAACTCATGCTTCCAAACAGGCGGTAGGAATGCTTGGTGAAGAAGAGGAGTTAGGACCTGAGGTCTCAGTGGCTGGTAGAATTGTTGCCTTTCGCCTAATGGGAAAGGCGGCCTTTTTGAAACTGCTCGATCGCGAGGGTAAAATACAGGCATATGTCCGCCGGGATGAAATTGGAGACGATGAGTACGCCACTTTTAAAAAATTGGACTTAGGAGATTTTATCGGAGTACGTGGACCGCTCTTCCGTACCAAAACAGGAGAAGTCACGGTTCGGGCAAAGGAATACCGTTTGGTGACTAAGGCCCTTCGTCCATTGCCTGAAAAATGGCATGGGCTAAGTGATAACGATCAGATATACCGCCAACGTTACCTCGATCTCGTGGTAAACGATGAGTCACGCCAACGCTTTCAAACCCGCAGCCAGATTATTCGAGAAATTCGCGAATTTATGTGGTCGCGGGATTTTATTGAGGTCGAAACTCCGATGTTACAGTCGGTTTCCGGAGGTGCTGCGGCCCGTCCGTTCCGCACTCATTTTAATGCCCTTGATTGCGATTTTAACATGCGTATTGCTTTGGAGCTCCATCTAAAGCGTATGTTAGTGGGCGGGTTTGATCGCGTCTTTGAGGTCGGCCGGGTTTTTCGTAATGAGGGACTTTCCCGTAGGCACAATCCTGAGTTTACCATGCTCGAGGCCTATCAAGCTTACTCCGATTACCGTGGTATGATGGAGCTTACCCGTTCTCTAATCCAACAAGTCGCCCAGCGAGCATTGGGTAATTTGCAGATGGAACGCCCGGATGGCGAGGTGATCGACCTTTCTGGGGAATGGCGCGAAGCAAAGTATAAAGATTTAATTATAGATGCGGTCGGTCGGGAGGATTGGTTTGATCTTCCTAAATCTGAAAAACTGCAAAAAACCAAACAACTTGGAATCGAAGTCGATCCTGAGATGGAAGATTTTGAGGTCACCAACGATGTGTTCGAAAAAATAATCGAGCACACCTTGGTTCAACCCACTTTTGTTACTCACATTCCCAGGGAACTTTGCCCACTTGCCAAAATTACTCAGTCCGATCCTTCAACCATTGATGTGTTTGAACTTTGTATAAACGGCCAGGAGATTGCCCCTGCTTATTCCGAACAAAATGATCCTGGTTTACAGAGGGAGGCTTTTCTTAAACAGGTCGGCGAAGAGACTCAGGAATTGGACGACGATTTTTTACTCGCATTGGAACACGGAATGCCCCCGGCTGGTGGTATGGGTATGGGGATCGATCGGCTTGTCATTTTTCTGACCAAGGCGGCCAATATTCGCGACACCATTCTCTTTCCTACACTCCGTCCGCTTTGACCATCCACTCGTATGATCGCTCTGGGGGAATAGTCGTTTGAATAAGCTTTCTTCGGACAAGGTCATTGTTATTAAACCTGTTTGGTGGAGGCAGGCATGTTTCACTCTGTTTCTTTTTGTGCTCGCGATCTTTTTTTCCTTTGTCGGGTATTTTGGTGCCTTGTTTAGTTGGGCGGGTACAATCTTTATGACCTTGGTAAGTGTGCTTAGTTTACTGGATCAAATATTTGAATGGTCGCGTTTAAAGATCGATCGGAATGGGTATTCCTTGCGAGGTTGGTTCCGTCACCAATCTTTTGCCCACCATGAAATTCAGGATTTTCAAATTGTTGAATTTACTGGGAAAAAACTCTTGGCTGTAGAATTTAAAGAATATGCCCGAAAAGAACGCGGCCTTGCCGACCAGCCTGTTCCGTTCCCCTGTTGTTTTGGACGCTCCATTGATGAAGTTTTTAAAACCGTTCGGTCGGCAATCGATCGTACACCCCGACGAGCCCAAAGAAATTGAGATTTTGAGCGATTGAAATCGCTCCCGTCCCTGTTTCATCCAAGTCTTATACTGTGAGGAATTCGATTGTAAGTTATCTCCTTTTTTTAATCACTTTTTTTTATGTGGGTTGTAAACCTATGCAGTCGGATGGTTTCTTTACCAGTGCTGACCGCTATGAAGAATTTCGTACCTACGATCAGGACTTTGGTTCCCGGATCGAACAGTATCTTGAACTTGCCAACCAGGAACTGCTCGAAAATTTTGAACAAAAGAAATACTTAATGATTCGGGAAAAACAACCACCCCATGTTATACATCCACGAAAAGACTTATCTCTGAGGGGAATCATCCGTTCTGCCCATGAAGCAGGCAATTTAACAACTGAACAAAAGAATTCCTACCTTGAGAAATGCGACGATTTATACTCGATTTGGGAGAAGCAATGGCGCACGGTCAGAAAAAAAGCGAAGCACCTAGGCATTGAACATTGATTCCTCAGTTCTGAGAAAATTGGCCGGTACTCGATCTAAGCAGTCTTGGGGCTGGCTTTGAAAAACAATGAGAAGAGGGCAGGAAGGTAGGCCAGTCCGATAATTGCCAATTGCGATCCGATAAAAGCCATCAGAGGCACAAATGCTTTGTCCATAAATCCATAGGAGTGTAGCCCCACACCCAACATATTGGTCCCAAAATAAGACCATGCGGTTACCACATTTCCAAAAATCGCCAGAGCAGAAAGACCACGGACCTTGGCAATGCCTGCCCATCTTGCATGGAGGATGATTGCGTTCCAGATAACAATCAACAAAGCTCCATTTTCCTTGGCATCCCAGCCCCAGAATCTTCCCCATGACTGATCTGCCCAGATTCCTCCAAGCACCGTGCCTACCAGGCTAAAAAATAAGGAAAAACAGGTAATCCCAAAAATCATCGACACCAGAGTGCGGTCTAAGTCCTTTCCCTTGTTCTTCGATCGTGTGAGCTTTCTGAAAAGCATGGAAAATACATAGGCAATTCCGAGGAATCCAGCGAGAAAGGTAGTGGAATATCCAATGGTTATGGTAACCACATGAGTGGCGAGCCAGAAGTTAGAATCGAGTACTGCTCGCATCATTTCCATGGTGTCACCGGATGGATTGAGTGAGGAATCGATGCTCAGGTTGTGTGCAACCACCAATCCACCAAACCCGATCAGCGATCCCATGGCCGATGCAATACCAAGCCTTAAGAATTTCTCGGTCAAAAAACATAATACTACCGCTCCCCAACTGATAAACAGGGCGGAGGAATAGAGGTTGGTCACCGGGGGGCGCCCCTCGATATACATCCTGCCAACCAAGCCAAAAGTATGGGCAATTAATACCAAGCCGGTGAGCAGGTATGCACAATTCAATAAGGCCTTGGCAGCGCCACTTTGTGCTTGTCCAGGTTTTAAGTAAGCCGAGATCAGCCAGGATACACAGGCTATGAGAAAAATCCATAAATAGCCGATGGAGCTTCGGTAAAACGGTTCGTATCCATTGTAAGTCTTTTCAAATGCAATTGTGGATATATCTGCCTCTGCCCGTTTGCTTATTTCTGCGCGGATCTTTTCGACTGACTCATTAAAGGTTTGGGCATCTCCAGTCTGGTAAGCATTTTCTAATTGCTCATAGTTTCCGATAATTGGATCGATTCCTTTTCTTAATTTGATGGCCTCTGCATACTGAGCGGCAAAAAGGGCACTAGGATCCATTTTCAGATTCTGCCTGATGCTTTTAATTTGATCGGGGAGGTCTGCATCTGAGCTGGCTACCAGTGCCTGGACCGTGGAAATGAAGCGAGCCGGATCAATCTTTGCTTTTTCCTTGGATTCCAATGGTTCTGTGCCCACGAGGGACTCTCCAATCTTACGCCATTTCCCGCCGCTCTCTCCCAATTCGGGTGGAAGGGGGAAGAATTCTGCATATAAATTATATCGGGCATAATAATCGATGAAATACATCAACGGACCCATCGCCTCCTTGTTTCCCATTCGTACCTTGTCTGGGTTGTTTGCCAAGTCAGCCGTCAGTTTGCGGAAGCGCTTGTATTCATCACTGCGTCCGCTATCCGTCTCCGCATTGTAAAAGAGGGGAGATAGGCGGCTATGGTCATGCACCGCAGAGGAGGGGGCATGAGGGGGGGGAGCCAGGGTGGTTTTTAAATTCCGGTAGAGCACGAGCCCATGATAAAGCTCGATAATATTTTGATGGAAATAATTGCGTTCTTCTCTTTCCAACTTACTGGCATCTTGAGCACTCTTTTCAATTTCCTCCACAAAAGGTTCGAGTTCGAGGTAGGAAAAATACTTTCCATCGCTTGCCAGTTTTTTACCAATCAGTCCAAGCACTTGGTCATGATCAATCAGGAAAGTCTTGTGGGCATCTGCCCGTTCCGGAGTAAATAACAAGTCAGCCAACCATTTAATCGCTGGTACCTTTGTCCCATTGCTATCAAGTGCGGTTCGTTTATTGCGCAATACGAGCAAAGTATTGCGGGCCACACTGTCGATTGGTTTTACCCGTCCGCCCCGCAATACTGGAATTCGCGAAAAAGCATCGAGGTTTATTGAATCTTCAACCCCGACTGGTTCCCCTTTGAAAAAATCAAAAAACGAGGAACTGGTATATTTGTTTGGAAGGAATACAAAATATAGTCCGCAAAGAACAAGCGACCAGCTTAGGATGCGTAAACGGGTGGATTTTTTCTTTTCCTTCATACAGTTGCCCGGTTGGCACCGGAATTTTTATTGAGAAAGCGCACCAAATGAAAACTGAATTGCCAGAGCAGACCGATCGATACCAGTACACATGCAATGTAGGGAACCAACCAGCTCGGATTGCGTACCACTTGAAAAACGGTATAGTCCGCTGATTTGTTCATTTGGTACTGGTAAAAAGTTTTGCCTTCATGGCGCAGCGGGGTGTTCATATATACTAATGCCCGCCTACTTTGGTTTTTTTCCATATCCAATACAATTTCGCTTTCGAAATTAAAAGGAATGTCCGTGCCCTGATAAAATTCATTGGCTATCCCAATCAACTCAATGGAGTAGGGCAGGTACTCTCTTTCCGGACGTAAGGTCACCCCCCATAAACGACCGTTTGTACGGATTGGTTGAAAAGCAAGATCTCCCATTTTTGGATTTATCTGGGCCCACCAATGATTGCCCGCAGGGTGCGAAATGGCTGCCCATGTGCCCATACTTTCTGCTCCATCGAGCAATTCAAAAACCACATACCCAAAGTTCATTCCCTCACTGCTAAAATCCTCCGGCTTTGGACGGATTTCCAAATTTGCCGATTGAATAACTCCACGATTCACACCCGCTGTCGGGCCCTTTGCTTTGTTGGCTGGGGGCAGGGAATTAAATTCGCAATTTGGACCAAAGTCCAACACCCGTACTTTAAAGGGTAAACCTTCTGCATAGTGCAGGCCGCCTCGTTCCAGTAAGGCTTCGGGCAGGGCGACCACCCGTTCGGTCTGGGCATCTGTCACATCGATAAAGGCAAGTTCCACCCCATGAAAACGTTCGAGGTAATTTTTCGATTCCCCCTTGTTTATTTGCATGCGGGATTCTTCCTGCATTGCCTGGGTGGCAAGTTGCCCGACTAAAAGCATGATGATTCCCAGGTGGATGAATTGAATGCCCATCTTTTTTCCTGTCCATTGAAAACGGGTAATAAAAGCGGCGAGCAAATTGAGGATGAGCAAACCACCCAGAAGGTATCCACCAGGTATGGGAATGGGTAATGGGTTAAGGAGGTCTCCTCCCCAGAACTGTTCGGGGTAATGCCAAATTCCATACATCGATTCAAAAAACTCAGCCTGGGCACCGCGTATGCCAATGCGTACCTGTTCCAATGTGGCCACAAAGATTAGAATCATCGAGAAACTGAGCAGCGTCAGGGTGATGCGTAAATTGGCAAATGGGATCAACCAGGCAAAACGCTTTCTACGCTCACTCAGTGAGGATATTGATTTTTTTGGTTTTTCAGGCATCGAATGGAAAAAAGAGGTAAATATTTTAATGGTCTCCCAGGCAGAAAGAATCGATCAAACCGAGAAAGTTTTCCTTTTCTGTTTGGGCTAAATTGACATCTCCCATTAATTTTAAAAACCACGACCTCCCCTTGTGGAAAAGAATGGCTGCATAAAGGGCTTGTTCCTCTGATTCTGCCAGCACTAATTTGGCCGGTTTTTCATCAATCATACGATCGCTTAGGTATTGGGAAAGTCCCTGCTCATCCGTTGGGCTCATGCCCACTTGCCCGAGCCACCGGTTTACATTGGCAAGAATGCCCCCCACCTCACCGGGAAAGGAAGTGATTGAAAAATCGAGGGCTTCGCCCGCCTTGTTGCTTACGGAGTAGTTGCCCACACGCATTTGGGTGGATGGCTTGCGATCCCAATGTTTTGGTGCTTCCCAGGTTGGTTGGTGTCCGGAGCTGGTAGCTTGGGCTGGGGGCAGACTGGGGGCAATTGCCCGTACCGGTTCCTTTCCTGCCCGCAGGGTGGTGGATTGTAAGAAGCTGTAAAAATTGTCCAACTCCTCATCGATCAATGCACGGTCGGCAATAAAGGGAAATAACCAAGTCTGGGCATTGTGCCTGTAAAGTGCGAGCAGGGCAGTTCTTGGGGGTTCTTCCTCCCCACTCATGTCCTCGAGACGGATAACTTCAAAAGATCGATCGCCTAGTTTTTGACGGGCTACCAATGGTTGCACGCTCGAATTGTTGTAATCAGGATGGCCGAGTTCACGGGCAAACATATTTACGATCTGGGTAGTTTCCACAGATTCCCGAAAAGGCATCACTCCAATACGCCCCCTTGGCCCCAGGGAAGTTTTTACATGAAAGGAACCGGCCATTATTCCTGACATCCCAGGGTTTTCTCCCCACTGCTCGGGTAACTCCCAGGACACCACGGGGCCCTCATAATGATTGGCAGCAGTGTAAGAACGCACCTCTGGATCCTCCCCGCAGGAAGAAAATAGCATGGCTGTACCCGCAAGCAAAAGTGCGGATCTCCAATTAAGGGGATGAGTTATTGCAGACATGTAGAATTACAGAATATAAAAGGGTGGGGCACAGGCAACCCGAAGAAGGCAGGTTTTAGGCATTACATTTGAAGAGGACAACATCCCCATCGGCAAAAACATACTCCTTACCCTCCAGCCTTAACTTTCCCGCATCTCTGGCGGCAGACATACTTCCCGTGGCAATTAAATCATCGTAGGATACCACCTCTGCTTTGATGAATTTTTTTTCAAAGTCTGTATGAATCACTCCAGCACATTGCGGTGCGGTCATACCCTTACGAAAAGTCCATGCCCGGGCTTCCATTTCTCCAGCAGTTAAAAAACTTGCCAATCCGAGTAATTCATAAGTTCCTTGGATTAAAGAGGTAACGCCCGAATCCTGCACGCCCATAGCGTCCAAATATTCCAGGGCCTCGTCGTCTGCCAATTCGGATAGTTCCTCTTCCATCTTTGCCGATATTGCACAACATGCAGCATCCTGTTGCGAGGCCGCCCATTCCTGAAAGGCCACAAATCGTCCGTTGCTTGTGGGATCGGCAATTTCTTCCTCCTTTAAATTACATGCATAGAGCATCGGCTTTGAACTAAGTAGGTGAAAAGTTTTCAAACGTTCCTTTTCCTCCTCGTCCATTGGTAAAAGATTGGCGGGTTTTCCCTCGTCTAAATGGGGGATTAAACGTTCGAGCAGGGCTACACTGGTGGCAGCATCCTTATCATTGCCCCTGGCTTTTTTCTGGGTCTTTTGATGCTGACTGTTCACAGAATCTGCATCGGCAAGAATGAGTTCGGTCATAATTATCTCCGCATCTGCAACCGGGTCCACCCTTCCCATATTGTGGATGATGTCCTCATCCTCGAAACAACGGACCACATGGACGAGGGCATCGACCTCCCGTACATTTGCCAGAAATTTGTTCCCCAATCCCTCTCCCTTACTTGCACCGGCTACCAATCCGGCAATATCCACCATCTCAATCGCCGCGGGGATCAGGCTGGATGTATTAACCAGTTTGGCAAGTGGTTCGAGCCGTGTATCGGGCACCTGGACTACACCGACATTTGGATCGATGGTACAGAATGGATAGTTGGCTGCCTCCGCCTTGCGGGTCTTGGTCAGGGCGTTAAACAATGTGCTTTTGCCCACATTGGGCAAACCTAGGATTCCAGCTTGGAGCATAACGAAATAAAAAAAGAATTATTTATGTCTCAGTCCGTGGATTCGGTCAACAAGGATGGATCAATTTTGAGCATCATGCTTTCCCATTGACGATTCTGAATGAATTCGTAATTTATGACTTTCTTTTGTGGCGATAGTAGCTCAGTTGGTTAGAGCACCGGCTTGTGGTGCCGGGGGTCGCCGGTTCGAATCCGGTCTGTCGCCCCACTTTTTTTAAGAGAAAAATAAAAGCAGGGTTTAATTCCGTCCTTGCGATTAGCCAAAATCGCCAATCAAAGACCTCTTTAACTGAGTTTGTTCTTAAATCGTGTCAGGTTTTTATTACACATTTTTATGTCCATATGATGTTTAAATATATGTACTATTTGCTTGTGTTTGATCTTTGGTTGTACTTGGATTATTGAAGGAACATTTAGCACCCTCTTTAATATACTCAGCTACGCCCCAGTAATCAGAAATAATCATGCTGAACTGCACCCACTTTTCCCTACCGATTATGAAACGATATAAATTTATTCCCCTTTTTATCTTTTGCCTGGCGGGTACTTACGCCCAAGCCGCCCCCCCTTTTGTAAGCTATGCCGGTCAGGTCGCTTCTGGCGGGCAACCATACCAGGGGACTGGACAGTTCAAGTTTGCCTTCGTCAATGCGGCCGGGGATACCACCTATTGGAGTCACGATAGTACCAGTACCTCCGGTTCTGAGCCCAGTGGTTTTGTCAGTACCCCAGTTAATGGTGGGTACTACTCTATCTTGCTGGGCAACACTGCCATCACTGGGATGGGGGCGATTGATCCATCCCTTTTTAAAACCTATTCCGGTGTTCACTTGCGGGTATGGTTTAGCGATGGGGTGGCCGCCTTTGAGGAGTTGAGCCCCCATCGGCCCTTTGCCTCCGTGCCCTATGCTTTAAATGCCGGCATTGCCCCGGGTGAAATTACCGCCAATCAATTAAGCGAACAGGTCCTCAAATATTTTAAGCCCGAGCTTATCCAAAGCCCACAAGCCCCTGCCAATGTTTACACGGGCCAGCAAATTACCCTTGG
>NZ_CAXLML010000157.1:0-2712 GCF_964187505.1 Candidatus Chordibacter forsetii | reverse complement strand
GAGGCAGATGCCCCTTGGAATAAGTAAGTTAAACCAAAGATGGAAAGGACTTAAGTAAATTTTGGCATCCAGTCTCAATGAGACGGATGATTTGATCATATTTGGCTTGGGTCTCAATGAATTCGTCGCTTTCAAAGGGGTCAGGCACATAAGGGGTGTCCCCGGTAGGTAAGAACGCACCGATCGCTTTAACCTCACCACGTATGTAAAAATGACGGGATTTTGTATATTCTTCGCTTTCCCGATCCAGGGTAATGATGAGGTTAGCAGATGATAGCTCGGACATGTTTATCCTGCGAGCATTTCCAGCAAGTTCATAGCCGAATTTCTTTGCCGAATGAACCATGCGTTTATCGAAGGAACAAAATTCATATGCATCTGAAATTCCACGGGCCGATGGACGAATACTTCCAAAGAGATCAGACAGATGCAGCAGTTTACGCATAACCTCTCTGGCCAATGGAGCACGGGACATTCCGCGTTTGCTCAAAAAGAGTACATTGGAAAGTTCCGGGGAATAGTAAGGCGCTTGGTTTTGATAAGCCCCTTCTCCGGATTGGTTAACGAACGATTCTTGTATTAAATCGCTCGGGTCTACTGAGTAGGAAGATCCTTCGAACTTCCCTTTGATTTTCTTGAAGAAATTGTGAGTTTTAGATGATTTGTTTGTTCTAGTCATTGGGTTTTCCAAAAAGTGTTAAAGTAATTGCAATGTTAATAGCGTTAAGTCCCAAAATTAGGAAGCTTGTTCGCGTTTTTTGTAAAAGTTTTTTTCAATCATACAGGACAATGCGCAACTTTCGTGCCAAGCTTACTTAAACAGTGATTCCGAATAAAAAATACTCAGAGCTTTTCGCCCGAATAAAGACTCAAAGAAAATAGACTGTAGTTAGATCGGGACCGCGTTAGTTGGATCAAATCACCCGAGAATTTTCACGGCTCTTTTTACAGCATTTGTAAAAGCGTGAACATCGTCCATTGAGTTGTATAAGGAGAAGGATGCTCTGGCTGTTGCATCCACGCCGATTTTTTGCATCAGAGGTTGGCAGCAATGATGCCCTGTACGGGTGGCAATACCTTCAGCGTCGAGAAGAGTGGCCAAATCGTGAGGGTGAATGCCTGCAATACTAAAGCTAAAGACCCCTGCTTTATCTGACGTGGTGCCATACTCAACCAGACCTTCTATGTCATGCAGTTCGTTTCTCGTCTGAGTAAGTAGTTTTTTTTCATGAGCGTCTACCTGGTGAAAATCGATGCCTGCTAAGTAGTTTATGGCAGCAGCCAAACCAATCGCACCGGCAACATTTGGGGTGCCAGCTTCAAAACGCTGGTTTCCATTAGCAAATGTAGTGCCTTGAAAGCTTACCTGATCAATCATATCCCCACCGCCTTGGTAGGGCTGCATTTCAGTGATTAATTCATTTTTGGCAAAAACTACACCTATTCCCATGGGAGCAAATAGTTTATGACCAGAGAAAACAAAAAAATCACATTCCAATTCCTGCAGATCGACTTTTAAGTGGGGAACAGATTGTGCACCATCCAGAACTACCTTAACACCGTTTTGATGAGCCTCCTTAATGATCTCCCGGACTGGGTTTACTGTTCCAAGAACATTGGACACATGGCAGATGGATAAAATTGCTGACTTTGATGAAGATAAAAATTCGCTAAGTTTTGAGCGGTCTAAAGAGCCATCTTCGAGCAGCGGAACTACCTTGATATCTGCACCAGTATCCTTTGCAACCATTTGCCAAGGTACAATATTGGCGTGGTGCTCCATTTCGGAGAGTATGATTTGATCACCTTTCTTAAGTAAGGGTTTAGCAAAAGAGTTCGAAACAAGGTTGATGCCTTCGGTTGCTCCGCGGGTAAAAATAATTTCTTCAGGGCTAACATTTAGCCAAGATGCTATTGTATTTCTTGCTGACCGATAAAGATTTTCGGCGTCTTCTGCTAGTTCATAAACCCCACGATGTACATTTGAATTATTATTAGAGTAGTAGTGAGTTAATGAATCAATAACACACTGCGGTTTTTGAGTGGTCGCCGCATTATCAAGATAAATTAGGGGTTTCCCACGATTTTTTCTAGCAAGAATTGGAAAGTCCTGTCGGATTTTAGAGTGATCAAAAGCTTTTGATAAGGACATAATTTCATACTACCAAGTAATCCAATAAGAGCCAATTTTAGAAATTAGCGATCAGTATTTTACTTTGGGAGAGTGGGTGGTAAAGATTGATAACTGAGTGCTTAAAAAACAACTTTAGTTTTAGGTAGAGCACTTCTTAAAGACTCAACCCCTTTTTCCGAAATTTCAGAATTCCAAAGATAAAGTTCTTCCAAATCCTTCATCTGAGCTAAGTCCTTGATTGCTCCGTCAGTAACTTTAGTTCCTGACAAGTTTAAGCAGCGTAGAAATTGGAGGTTTTTAATTTTTTTGACTGCTTGATCATTTATTCCCGTGTTTCTTAGCCCAAGCCATGTAAGGTGTTTCATTTTAGACACATTACCTATAGCAGAATTTGTTACTTTTGTACGGGATAAATCAAGGTGGGATATATTGTTCTGTATGCCTGATAATGCTCGCACTGCGTCGTCTTCAATGAGGTTGGGACCTGAAGAAAATTCGGCACGAATCATATTGTGCTTAACTGAAAGAGGTGTAACCAAAGCACCCGTTTTGGATGCAACTTCAATCTGAGTTTTAGA
>NZ_CAXLML010000156.1:0-2648 GCF_964187505.1 Candidatus Chordibacter forsetii | reverse complement strand
AAAAAAGACATTCCCTAGGGATAAGTTAAATTGTGCTTTTCGCAAGATTATTGCATCTAACTAAGTGCAAAAATACAACAAAATCAGCAAATTAATAATACTAATGGCATTGATTAGATAAAATTAAGTTTTTTTTTGACAACTTGGTATAATGGAATGAAAGGTAGTTATACAGTTAAAAGACCCCGCTTACTAACGGGGTCATCAGTTCAAAAAGGCTCCTCCTTCGGTAAGACTTTGGTCGCCGGGGGAGGTTTTTTTTTAAATTGAAAGGGTAAAAAAGTAATGAAGCCCAAAAGCATAACAGGAGATTAACCTGTCACTAACCAACTCACCTTATACCCAACTGCCTGTTAGCTTCTTCAAAGAATGATTTGAAACTAGGCTCGTTAGGTACAAGCAAAACCAACCTGCGAAGGTAAGGCAGTGCCTCAGACCAGCGATCATTTTGAGCAAGTAATTCGCTTATTCGCTGAAGGAATTCCGGATTATTGGGCTGAAGCCGAATGGATTGCTCAAATGAACGAACTGCATCCTCAACTCGATTGCTTTGCCAATAAGCTATCGCCAGGTTGTGGGTTACCCGAGGGTTCTCAGGCCAATGCCAGGCAGCTCGTTCCAAGGAACGAATGGCTTCGGGTAAGCGTTTCGTATCTTCAGCAAGAAGCAAACCAAGCGAGTAATGCACCTGCCCCCAGGTTGGCTGGATACGGGCAGATTCGCGGAGCAACCCTTCGGCTTCTACCACCCTACCCGATGCACTCAGTAAGGTGGCGAGGTTCATTCTCGCCGGTACAAAAAGATCGTCCCTGACGATAGCATTCCGGTAGTGACGCTCGGCTTTGGCAGGTTCTCCTTGGTTTTCTTCCAAGATCCCCAGGGAAAGATGGGACTCAGCTCGATCTAAATTGCTATTATAACGAGACTTGAGCTCCTCCAAGACCCCTTCAAATAAAGATAGCTCTTCCTTTTTGAAGTAAGACTTTGGCAATGTCGCCAAGACACGGGCGGCTTCAGTCCTAACCGATCGAACAGAATCCCGGAGAACCGGGACTAAATATTGATACAAATCAGATGGTTCCGAACTCTCCAATTTGGACACCGCTGCAACACGAACAACCGATTGATTGGAATCCAGTTGTCGAACAGCTTCCTCTGTGGATGATTCGCTTATAAATGAACGCAATGCCAATAAAGCTCCTGATTGAGTAAAGGCTGGAGCGGTCTCATCCTGGCTTGCCTTGAGTAAAAGTTTTTCCGACCCAGGAGCACCGGACCGATAGGCATGAAACGCACCGGGATGACGAGCCTCCTTTGGCCGAATTGGTCCCTTTATTCGCTCAATCGCACCTGCAGCCCACTCGAAAGATTTATCAGAATGGCAATTATTACAGGCATTAGGGTGCCCAAATTTTGCGGATAGATCCGGTCGGGGAATCCGTATACTATGATCCCTTCGGGAATCAATAACCATGTAATTTTTATGAGGCATGTGGCATTCCACGCAATTAGCCCCTTTTGTACCCATCTCATGAAAATGGTGCCCCGGATTATCAAAACCTGCCGGATTTTTATCACTTGGCTCATGACAACGGGTGCAAAGCTGATTATCGTAATGATGCAGTTTGCTAGTATGGGCATCATGGCAATCGGTGCACTTGACCCCCTGATGAAACATCTTGCTCTGAATGTAAGAACCGTAAACATAGACCTCATCGTCGATTTGACCATCTACATGATAAGTAGGAACCTGCATCTCGGGTGACCAAGGTTGCGTGACCTCCGGAAGGAAATGGTCAAGGAAACGATTGCCTGCATGGTGACCAGGATGAACCATGGACCTTCTCGCATGGCATTTGGCGCATGATTCGATCTGTGCTACATTAGTGGAATTAATATCTGCCAATGCAAAATCAGCAATACCAGCCCACCCTGCACCGGATTTCGCCTGGGCGACATGCTCAGCCCCGGGACCATGACAAGATTCACAGGCCACATTAATTTCAGAATATTTTGTGGAAAAAGCCTGCGTGGAAAAATCAAATTCTTTACGCAGGTTTGTCGAGTGGCAATCAGCACACATGTGATCCCAATTCTGTAAGGAACGGGTCCAAAACAAAGGGTCTTCCGGAGCAATGCGTTCATCCGGGTAGAGATGATACCATTCCTTTTTTTTGACATCCCAACAAGTAGGTAGTACCTGAAGCCGACCATCAGGAAATTTAATTAGGTATTGCTGAAGAGGCTCCCACCCGAAGGTGTAAGCAACCTCGAAGGTTTCCAGTTCCCCCTCCTGGTTTTCGGTTTCCACCAAGTATTTTTTCCCTTTACGAAAAAATTTGGTAGTTACTCCATAATTATCAAATGTAGAACCATTGAAGTCCGCACGGACTGTTTGCTCATTGGGCAATTCCATAGCGTGAAAATGGTGACTATTTTCCCATTTTTCATGAACTTGGTCATGACATTCCGCGCAAGTATCTGCACCAACATACTGATCAACGAGATAAATTTCGTCTTTATGGACAGAAGGTCTATGCGGGTTTACTTTCTCAGAATCGGAACAACTCCAAACCGTCAGAAAAGTCACTAGTAAAATCGTACAAAAACAAACTTTACCTTTGAATGGGGATGAACCAAATAATTCT
>NZ_CAXLML010000155.1:0-9249 GCF_964187505.1 Candidatus Chordibacter forsetii | reverse complement strand
ATTTTCACCATCGCTTAATGGCAAAGGGGCTCTCTCACGGAAAGGCAGTTTTAGCAATGTGGGCGATGGCTGGAAGTTGTTCATTGGTTGCCATCGCCGCTGCCTTTGGGAAGGGAGATCAATTATTTGCGGTCTTTGTTTTCTTTGGAATGGGTGGTTTTATTCTTCTTCGATATTTAGGTTACTTCCGATTTGAGTTTTTTGGTGAAGGTTTATCCACGCTCATAGACGACCGAAAAAGCACTAAATCTGTTGAACAGGCTGTCAAAGAGGCAGAACAATTGGTGGCTAATTCCGTTGATCTTGAATCTTTGGAAGATTGTTTAAGTAAGGCGGCAGAGGGTATGCAATTTCAGCATGCTACCATTCGATTATTTCATCAAGAAGGCAGGCTAGGCTCGGATTTAAATTTGAAAAATCCATCCGTTGGCAAAATCATTACTTGGCGGGATCAAGAGCAATCTGGTTATTTCTCACGTGACAAGGAGTTTGTGGTAGAGTTTCCAATTTCTGGACGAAACTTTGATTATGGCAAGGTAGAGTACCGCTTTATGAACGGACGCAGTACGCTGTCCGTCCAAGACGAAGTGTTGCTCGAACGTATCCATGACTCGATATCCAACCTTGCCGGCCGTTTGCGTAAACAAGATTTTGTTATTTCATAAATCCCTGCATTTTCCTAGTTTTTGGATCAATTAGACTCTACCTGCTTAACTATTACTTGTGTCTAAATTCTTAAGGGCATTTACCATTTTAAGCCCAAAAGCAAAAAGAAGGATGTTTCTTCTTTTGCCAGTGATTCTTGTGGGTATGGTGTTGGAAACTCTTAGCGTTGGCATGGTGGTTCCCGCCCTTGGGATTTTGATGAATGAAACTTATTTCGACCAGTTTCCTTCATTTCAGTTAGTCTTTGAGTACATTGGTAATCCAAGTCATGAGAAGTTGATATTTCTCGGATTAAGCGGTTTAGCTGTCACTTATGTACTTAAAAATATCTTTTTGTTCTACCAGGTTCATTGCCAGGGAACTTTTGTTTATAGTACTCAGCGTGAAATCGGGGTTCAGTTATTTCGGAAATACCTCAATAACGGATACATGTTTCATCTTCAGGTTAATAGTTCGAAGCTAATAAGAAATTTGACGACTGAGATTAATTCTTATTGTGGTTTTTTCCTCATGCCTACGATAAATCTGTTAACAGAATCGTTGGTAATCTTTGCAATATTAACCTTAGTTTTTTGGGTTGAGCCACAAGGCACGATGATCTTGGTTTTTATTCTAGGTTTATTGGTTTACTTGTTTGTCAAAGTAAGTAACCGCATAGTTGGTACTTGGGGAAAGAAAAGATTAAATGCTGAAGAACAAAAACTAAAGCATTTGCAGCATGGTTTTGGTGGAATTAAAGAAATTCTACTTTCTGGGAAACTAGAGTTCTTTTTGAGGAGGTTTCAAAAGCCTAATCATATATCGGGATTAATGAATAAGCGTGAATATATCTTCCAGTATGTCCCCAAATTTGGAGTTGAGGTCATTGCTATATGTGGCCTTGTTGGTATGAGTTTGTTTCTGCTTTCGCAAGGGAAGCCCAAGGAAGAAGTCACTCATATGCTTGGACTCATGGCTACTGCTGGATTTCGCATGATCCCTAGTTTTAGTAGAATCTTGAATAATTTACAGTCGATCCGATTTGGTTGGGCGACAGTAGATGCATTGTCTAATGAGTTTTCTCAAGTGGTTGAAAAAGTTTCAAGTAGTCCCGAAAGTCATAATAACGCAGAAGACTTAGCTCACTTAACCTTTGAACAGGAGATTTTATTTTCGGATATTTCCTTTTCATATACTCAAGAAAAAGATGAAGTTTTAAGAAATATAAATTTCAGTATTAAAAAGGGAGAGACTATAGGCCTCGTGGGAGAAAGTGGCTCAGGGAAAAGCACATTATCTAATTTGCTTTTGGGGCTACTTGAACCAACAAAGGGTGAGATTCTAATAGATAGTGGAAAACTTACTGATAATAATTTTACAAGTTGGCAGCAAATGATTGGGTATGTTCCACAAGAAGTTTACCTATTGGATGATACCATAAGGAGGAATGTTGCTTTCGGGTTAGATGATTCGGAAATTAATGACGACCGAGTAAGTCTTGTTATTGAAATGGCTCAGTTGAGGGATCTAGTTGAGGGAACTCAGGACGGTCTAAACCTTACACTGGGTGAACGGGGTGCACGATTGAGTGGTGGACAAAAGCAACGAATTGGGATTGCCCGGGCGTTATACAACGACCCTGAGGTTTTAATTATGGATGAAGCAACGAGTGCACTAGACAACAAGACAGAAAAAGAAATTTTAAATACTCTAAAGCCCTTAGTTGGAGCAAAGACAATTGTGGTAATTGCTCACCGTGCAACCTCACTCGAAATATGCTCAAAAGTTTATGAACTGCGAGATTGCAGCATTAATTTACAAGCCCAATGATTAATTGATGGCTTGAAGTCGGTTTTTAAAATGGAAAATAATTAAATGGATATTAAAAATTCAAAAGTCCTTGTAATTGGCGGTGCTGGTTTTATTGGCAGTTTTGTAGTATCTGAGCTGCTAAAAACCAATGTTGGAAAGGTAGTTATTTACGATAATTTTGCTCGTGGAAAGGCGAGTAATATTTCTAACAGCATGGCTGACCCCCGTTGCGAGATTTATCCTAATGGGGGAGACGTCAGAGATGTTGATACTTTATCTGATGCAATGCAGGGGTGTGACGGAGTAATCCATCTTGCTGCGATGTGGTTGTTGCATTGCAAGGACTTTCCTCGCACCGCATTTCATGTAAATATTGAAGGGACTTTCAATGTCTTGGAAGCTTGCGTGAAGAATAATATAAAGCGCTTCGTATATTCTTCGTCCGCTTCCGTTTATGGAGACGCGTCAGAGGTGCCAATGACTGAACTGCACCCTTTCAATAACAAAAATTTCTATGGAGCCACAAAAATTGCTGGGGAAGCAATGTGTCGTGCCTATTATGATCGGTATGGTCTTTCTTATGTCGGGCTAAGATACATGAATGTGTATGGCCCTCATCAAGATCAAACAGCTGCGTACACTGGTGTAATTCCCATCATGCTAAACAAAATTGATGCTAATGAGGCACCAACAATTAACGGCGATGGTACCCAGGCTTATGATTTTATTGATGTAGAAGATGTAGCCCGTTGTAATATTAATGCTTTGCAAGCTGAGGTAACTGACGAGTTTTACAATGTCGGCACTGGAATCCAGACCACGATTAAGGAACTTTGCGATACCATATTGGAACTCAAAGAATCCAAGCTTAAGGTAACCTTCAACCCTTACAGTGAAGATGATGCCAGAAGGCTAGTGCAAAACCGCATTGGTTGTCCAAAGAAAGCTTCTGCCGATTTAGGCTTTGATTTTAAGTATAACCTTCAATCCGGCCTTCAGCGCTTAATTGATTGGAGGAATAGTCAACCGGTAGATCAGTGAACAAGATCGAAAAAGAGCAAACTGAATCTAGCTTCAAGCAGAAATGGACCAATAACCAGAAACTGGCATTTTCGGAAACTAATAAGGAAGGATCCAATATCCAAAATTGGATTGTTAAAAGAAATGGATTCAGCTCACTTTCTCAGTTCGGTAAATGGCTTACTGGTAGAGACCGAATTTTAGATGCTGGCTGTGGGAACGGTCGAGTAACTTCTTTAATTCAAGCAAACACAGCTTCTAATCAAAAAATTATTGGAATAGATTTTTCTTCTATCGAAGTTGCTATTCATAATCTTAAACAATTTCAAAACATAGAATTGTTTGAAAAAGATTTGTTAGAAGATTTATCTGATTTAGGAAAGTTTGACCTTATATATTGCCAAGAGGTTTTACACCATACTGCCGACCCATTTAAGGCATTTTCTAATCTTTGTGGTAGGCTTAATCCCGAAGGCGAAATTGCAATTTATGTTTACAAGAAGAAAGCTCCTATGAGGGAGTATGCTGACGACTACATCCGGGAACTTGTTTCTCAAATGCCATACGAAGAAGCTTCTAAAGAAATGTCGAACTTTGCTGAACTAGGTAGAATTCTTTCTGAGTTAAATATAAAAGTGAAAGTGCCAGAAATTAAAGTTCTGGAAATTGAAGATGGAGAATATGACATACAAAGGTTTTTTTACCATTTTTTCCTCAAGTGTTTTTGGAATCCTGAGCTTTCAAAAGATGAAAATACAGCGATTAATTATGATTGGTATCATCCCACTATCTCAACCCGTCACACTCCAGATGAAGTGAAGGGGTGGTTTAGTGAAAACTCTCTAGAACTCATTCATTTTCATGAAGATCCTTATGGGATAACGGCAAGGGGAATAGTATCCTAGAGAATTAATTGCGTCTATTTTGATAAAAACTTGAATATTCCAATAGCAAAGACTAATCTTTTAGATACGGAGATTAATGCTGTCCTTAATCCATTGAAATCTGGTTGGCTGGTTCAGGGACCTAAAGTCAAAGAGTTTGAAGAAAAGTGGTCTACTTTTACTAGTGCAAATTATTCAACTGCAGTCACTTCTTGTACCAGTGCTCTTCATCTATCGCTTGCTGCTCTAGGTTTTGGTCCGGGGGATGAGGCAATTGTTCCTGCTTTCACTTGGATATCCACTGCTAATGTAGTTGAGCATTTAGGAGGTAAAGTAGTTTTTTGTGACATCGATTTAGAAACTTTCAATATCGATGTTTCTGAGATTGAGTCAAAAATAACCACCAAAACAAAAGCTATTTTACCGGTACACCTTTTTGGACTTTCTGCAGACATTGATCCAATATTAGATTTGGCAAGGAGATATAATCTTTGGGTTGTTGAAGATGCGGCATGTGGCTTTGGTGCAAAGTACAAAGGCCAACATGTTGGAGCTTTTGGAAATACTGGCTGCTTTAGTTTTCATCCCCGTAAGTCCATTACTACTGGTGAGGGCGGAATGATTACTACAAATAATCATTTACTTACTGAGAAGATAAAGAAGCTTCGCGATCATGGTGCCGCGATAACTGATTTGCAAAGACATCATGGAGCTCGGCCCTACCTGTTGGCCGACCACCCGGTTGCTGGATATAACCAAAGGATGACCGATATACAGGCAGCTCTAGGTTCTGCCCAAATGGACCGAGCTAATGATATCGTTTTAGAGCGAACGAAATTGGCACTCGGTTATGACGAAGTATTTGCTGATTTAAATTGGCTTCGAACACCATTTAAGCATTCGGATTATGACCATGGATATCAAAGTTATCCGTGTTTGTTTATGCCTGAAAAAATCAACCCACAAGCGATCAAGAAAATCAATGAGAAGCGAAATAAGTGGATGGATGATTTGCAAAAGTCTGGAATATCAACCAGACCTGCCACCCATGCTGTCCACATGCTTAGTTTCTACAAGAAAAAGTATGGCCTTATGCCTGAGGATTTCCCAAATGCTTATGCTGCTGATCAATGCAGTATTTCACTGCCGTTGTTTCATGGTATGGAGCCAGAAGAGCAGGGGAGAGTTATCGAAGTAATCAAATCTTATAACTTCTAATGTGCGGAATTGTTGGACAGATTAACTTTGATAAAACCCCTGTTTCTCCTGTGGTTTTAAAGAAAATGACTGATGCAATCAGACATCGTGGCCCTGATGGGGAAGGCCATTGGATTGAAGAATCGGTCGGATTCGGACATCGCCGATTATCGATTATCGACCCCTCTCCTTTAGGCAGGCAACCAATGGTAAGTCAGAATCAAAGATATATTTTAACATACAATGGCGAGGTATACAATTTTAGGGAGCTACGAACTGAATTAGAAGCCAAGGGATATGGGTTTCGATCTCAAACAGACTCAGAGGTTGTCCTTTATGCTTTGGTCGAGTGGGGGAGTGATGCACTTCTTAAATTTAATGGAATGTTCGCTTTATCTTTTTGGGATCGAAAAAGAAAACAATTGCTACTCGCCAGAGATCGATATGGGATTAAGCCTCTTTACTATTTTCAAAACGAACAAAAATTAGTATTTGGTTCTGAGCAAAAAGCTATTTTGGAACAGCCTGCCTTTGACCGTAAAATTAACAAGCAGGCACTTCTTGAATATTTCACTTTCCAAAATATCTTTACAGATCAGACTCTTTTAGAAGGCATTCATCTACTACAACCAGGTCATTATGCGACTCTTGGATTCCAAAGGACTAACAAGCGTTTAGAGTTTACTCAATATTGGGATTATCACTTTAGGGAACCAGAAAAGCCTTTAGCTAAAGAGGAGTACCTAGAGGAATTGGATAGACTGTTTAAGCAGGCGGTGAATCGTCAGTTGGTAAGTGATGTCGAGGTTGGCAGTTACTTGAGTGGGGGTATGGATTCTGGTTCCATCACCGCAATTGCTGCTTCCAATTTTCCATACTTAAAAACTTTCACTTGTGGCTTCGATTTGAGTTCAGCTTCTGGTATCGAGCTTGCATTTGATGAACGTGTAAAAGCGGAAGCGATGTCTGCAAAGTTCAAGACAGAGCATTACGAGATGGTTCTTAAGGCCGGTGATATGGAAAGATGCTTACCGAAACTTTCATGGCATTTAGAAGAACCGAGAGTAGGCCAAAGTTACCCCAACTTTTATGCCAGTAAGTTAGCTAGTAAGTTTGTTAAAGTTGTATTATCTGGAGCAGGTGGAGATGAGTTATTCGGAGGGTACCCTTGGAGGTATTACCGAGGAGCGACTGCAGAAAACTTTGAGCAATATGTCGACGAGTATTATTTGTATTGGCAGAGGTTGATACCAAATAGCGTAATCTCAAAGGTTTTTGCTCCGGTTTGGGATGATGTGAAAGATGTATGGACGAGAGACATTTTTAAAGATGTATTTGCCAATCACTCAAATTCTCTGGAGAAGCCCGAGGATTTTATTAATCATTCTTTATATTTCGAGGCCAAGACTTTCTTGCATGGACTCTTTGTGGTAGAGGACAAGCTTAGTATGGCTCATTCACTTGAAACTCGTGTTCCGTTCATGGATAACGATTTGGTTGACTTTGCCATGCAGTGCCCCGTTGAACTCAAGCTTAATAATTTGGGGAAAGTAATTAGGTTGAACGAAAATGAAGTTGGAAGAAAAGGGAATCAGTATTTCCAAAAAACAAACGATGGTAAGCAAATCCTCAGAGACATGATGTCGAGGTATATTCCTACGGATATTATCAAGGCGAAGAAGCAGGGGTTCTCCTCGCCAGATGCTAGCTGGTTTAGGGGAGAAAGCATTGAGTTCGTTCGCAGAAAATTGTTAGACAAAAATTCTCCAATTTTTGATTATTTGGATATTGGTGAAACAAAGTCGTTAGTAAACGAGCACTTAACGGGGCAGCAAAACAGAAGATTGCTCATTTGGTCATTGATTAGTGTCAATGAGTTCTTAGAGGCTTTTTAAACTGTACGAGCAAGTAACAAGTAAAATGCAACTGGAAATAATTGATGGAAGTGGTGACGATGAAATAAACGATTATGTTTCTGCGTGCCCTAACTCATTGATTTATTCATGTCCACGCTTCATCGAATTAATTTCAGATCACCTTGATGCTTCACCAGGATGGATCCTTGCAAAGGATGAAACGAGGATTTTGGGGGCATTGCCTTTTGCTCAAAGCAAGGCTGGCGAATTTGGTACAGTATTTAATTCGTTGCCATATTATGGAAGCAATGGAGGAGTTTTACAGTGTAAACTCAATAACAAGATAAAGGCATCATTAGTTAAAGGTTATTTCGATTATGCACAAAGCCTAAACGCTTGCTCCGCAACCCTTACTACAAATCCCTTGCAAATGGATCATGAAATATATGAAAACACGATTGATGGTTTTATTAAAGACGAGCGTATTGGTCAGATCACCCATTTACCCGAAAATCCTGATGATGAATTAATTAAGATATTTGAGGACCCACGACCTAGAAATATTAGAAGAGCTCAAAAGGAAGGTATAAAAGTGAGCTCAGGTAATGAAAGAGGTTCGGTCGAGTTTCTTTATAATGTTCATGTTGAAAACATGCAGGCTATTGGTGGGTTGCACAAATCATGGGATTTTTTTGAGAAATTGCTTTCAGATATGCCTTCTAATATGTGGTCAGTTTACATTGGTTCAAAGAATGGAGAACCTGTTTCGGCACTTTTGCTTTTTTATTTTAATGGAACCGTTGAATATTTTACACCAGTCTTAAAATCTGGATATCGGAACACGCAGGCTTTAGCACTTATTATTTTTGAGGCTATGAAGGATATGGTGAAAATAAAAGGATGTAAAAATTGGAATTGGGGTGGGACTTGGCTAAGTCAAAAAGGGGTGTATGACTTTAAGAAAAGGTGGGGGACAATTGACTATTTATACTATTACTATACAAAATTGTATAATGAGGACATTAGATCTTCAAGTAGGGAGGCCCTATTAGAAAATTATCCCGGTTTTTTCGTTCTTCCATTTAGCGAACTAGAGGAAATAGGAAATGAGTGAAGAAAAAAAAATAATAATAGTTGGAACTGGTCCGCAGGCCCAAATCGCGAGGGATTATTTCGTGGAACTTTCGAATTACAACGTATTGGGATTCGCTTGTCACAATCAGTTTAAGGAGAGCGATGAAATCTACGGCATGCCACTCATTTCCATCGAGGACTTGCCCGACAAACATTCTCCTGATGACACGGAAGCTTTTGTTGCAATTGGCTATAAAAACATGAACAGGATGAGACAATCCGTGTACGAGGAAATAAAAAGTCTAGGTTTTCATTTGGCTAGTTTTATTCATCCCAGGGCAACCATAAGCGCCACTGCTGAATTTGGTGATAATGTCTTTGTTTTCGAGGAAAACACTATCCAATCTTATGTAAAGATAGGCAACAATACGGTTTTGTGGAGTGGCAATCATATAGGTCACCATTCGAGCATTGGAAATCATTGCTTTATCTCATCCCATGTTGTTGTATCCGGATCCTGCAAAATCGGGAATAATGTTTTCGTTGGTGTTAATGCCACTTTTCACGATGGCCTTGAAGTTGCAGACGAATGTCTCATTGGAGCAGGTACCCTTATTACCAAAAGCACCAAGGCCAAGGAAGTTTTCCTAGCCTCCAGAACAAAACCTTTCCCCAAAGACAGCGAAGCCTTGGGATTCTAGGCCATGGACGATACCTTAGACAAAATTTCTAATCTTTATTCAGGCAACTTGTCTGAGCAT